>CAZJNL010000056.1:0-11917 GCA_964546515.1 uncultured Oscillatoria sp. | reverse complement strand
CAGGTAAGGTGCTGACGTATAAAAACGAGCTAGTTGACGCCCTGTATTATTCTACTAGCGGCGGCATCACCGCTCCCTTCAGCGACATGTGGCACGGTGCGCAGCGCCCTTACCTGCAAACCGTACTAGACGCCACCGGCAATATTTGGGACTTGTCGATCCAGAGTTTGGACAGCGAAGAGAACTTCCGGCGGTTTATCAGCCTCAAGAAGGGATTTAACGAACAAGGCAAAGAGTTATTCCGCTGGCGGGAGGAGAGCAAGCTGGAAAATATGAACAAAGACTTGAGGCGCTATCTGGAGGATAAAAAACATCCCCAGGCTAACTTCAAAACCATTCAGCAGGTGCAGGTGGTGCAGCGCTCCCGAAGCGGTCGGGTTCTCAAAATGACAGTGCAAACTGACGCCGGCGTTATTGAACTGGAAAAAGACGAAATTCTCAGGGCATTTTACGCGCCTTTGAGCACTCTGTTTTACGTCGAGCCGATTTACAAAAAGGACAGCAAAAGCCTGAAGGGCTACGCTTTTATTGGAGGTGGATTCGGGCATGGCGTCGGCATGAGTCAAACCGGCTCTTACAAGCTCGCCAAAATGGGTTGGTCGAGCGAGCGCATTCTCAGCTTCTACTATCCCGGCACCCAAATCCAGCCGCTGAGCGATTCGATCGCCTTCTGGCGCGACCCGCAGTTGTAGTGCCGGCGCGGTTTGGCTGCCGTTTCCGGAGGGCCAGATTGCACTGGCACCCTACTTTGTGTCTTCGCTTACAAGGGACGGAAGAATCTCTGCACGATGCTTCACTTCGCTTTGTTTTGTTCAGCATGACAATCTATCTGAGCGCAAGGATTGCAGATGGGCGATTCATCCTGGCATCCCCAAACTGGCCTGAAAAGATAGCAAAAAGAATCGGGGACGCCAGACGACGCCCCCGCTCCTGAAGTCTCAAAAAAATTAAATTCCCTGCCTGCCTCAAAGAAGGCATCAGCTTACAGACTCAGACGTGAGCTGAAGTTCTTCCGAGCGCCGAGGTATGGAACACTCTTTAGTACAGGTCTTCTTCTTTGTGAGTTTCGATGGTGCAGTCAGAGGTGGGGTATGCAACGCAGGTCAAGACATACCCAGCTTCAATTTGATCGTCATCCAAGAAAGACTGGTCAGACTGATCGATTGTACCGCTGACCAGCTTGCCAGCACAGGTGGAGCAAGCACCGGCGCGACAGGAGTAGGGCAGGTCCAGTCCGGCTTCCTCAGCAGCATCCAGAATGTACTCGTCGTCGGGCACGTCAATGGTCGTGTCCAGTTCTTCGGCTTTGTTGATTAACCGAACCTTGTAAGTTGCCATGCAGCGTTCCTCTCAAGTCCTCGCGTAAATTATAAATTAACCTAATACATGCTCGGTAGCTCCGAGCGAGCCGTCGGCATGCTTTTAGGTGCGCTTCCTTTTTGATAGTACGGGAAAAAATCCACCCCGCAACACTCAGCAGGCAGATTTTCCCAATGGTATTTGTTATAAAATTTTCTAATTTAATCGGGATTGCTTATACCTTCGCTGTGGGAGCGCTGAGTCGCCCGGGCCACCCGTACTGGGGTAGTGTGGTGGGGTGCGTGCCGCGAACAGGTGTTCGGCATCAGTCAAACCGGCTCAAAGCAAGCTCGCCAAAATGAGTTGCTCTCGCCAGCCCACTCTCAGCTTCTACTGTGCCGGCACCGGGCACCGTTGCGGGATTTTATCACATTCTGGCGCAACCGGCAGTTTTTGGGGTGCTAGGAGTGCGGCTCAGCTCTGGGTGCCCCAAAAGCGTGTGTGCCCTACTTTGTTTATTCGCTGGCAAGGGAGGGAAGAATCTCTCTCGCTTCACTCCACGCCCTTGCAAGCTGAGCGTGACAATTGCACAGCATCCAATTGCCAAATGCTCTATCTGAGCGCAACGACTGTAGATGGGCGACTCATCGGGGCATTTCAAATTGACTCGCCCTTAAAAAATAGCCAAAGAAAACAGGGACGCCAAACGACGCCCCCGCTCCTCAAGTCTCTAGAAAATTCAATTCCCTGCCAGCGTCAAACCTCGCATCAGTTTAAAGACTCAAAGCGTTGAAACAGGCACGAATCCCTGTCTGGCACCGCCTGAAAGACTCAGACCAGAGTTGAAGCTCTTGCGAGCGCCGAGGTATGGAACACTCTTTAGTACAGGTCTTCTTCTTTGTGAGTTTCGATGGTGCAGTCAGAGGTGGGGTATGCAACGCAGGTCAAGACATACCCAGCTTCAATTTGATCGTCATCCAAGAAAGACTGGTCAGACTGATCGATTGTACCGCTGACCAGCTTGCCAGCACAGGTGGAGCAAGCACCGGCGCGACAGGAGTAGGGCAGGTCCAGTCCGGCTTCCTCAGCAGCATCCAGAATGTACTCGTCGTCGGGCACGTCAATGGTCGTGTCCAGTTCTTCGGCTTTGTTGATTAACCGAACCTTGTAAGTTGCCATGCAGCGTTCCTCTCAAGTCCTCGCGTAAATTATAAATTAACCTAATACATGCTCGGCGGCTCCGAGCGAGCCGGCGGCACGCTCTTAGGTGCGCTTCATTTTTGATAGTACGGGAAAAAATCCACCCCGCAACACTGGTCGGCCACTTTTACCAATGGGATTCGTTATAACTTTTTCTAATTTAATCTGGATTGCTTATACCTGGTGTGCCGGTGTGGCCAGGGCCACCCGTACTGGGGCCGTGGAGTGGGGTGCTCCCGGTGCCGCAGGACGCCGGACGCGATCGTTGTGGTGTGTGGCGGTTTTTACGCCCGGTCGAAAAGCTTTGTCTGGGAATGTGCTATTATGCTCAATCAGCAGAATTGGTTTGTATAAATCCCTACCAGGGATTGAAAAAAAGAAAAAAGGCGTCAAGACGCGTGAATCCCGGAAACGGGACTGAAGCAGGCACACAAACCCAAAAACTCGCACTATAGGCCCAAAAATGCCCCAAAAACCCCTCAATGCCGGCTTAGGCTCGCCCATTCGGGTGGGGATCGCCGGCACCGGCTACGCCGCCAAGTTGCGTGCTGAAGCCTTGCAAGCCGATCCGCGAGCCACTCTGGTGGCGGTTGCCGGTCACACGCCAGAAAAAACTGAGGCGTTCAGCCAAACCTACCAGGCTGAAGCCGCCGTCTCTTGGCGCAAGCTGGTGGAGCGCGAGGATCTCGATCTGGTGATAATTTCTACCGTCAGTCGAGATCACGGCGCGATGGCCCGCGCCGCACTGGAAGCTGGCAAGCATGTGGTGGTGGAATATCCCCTCTCCTTAGATCCCGCTGAGGCCGAGCAACTGATTGCTCTAGCTCAGAGAACCGGCTTGCTGCTGCACGTCGAACACATTGAACTTTTGAGCGGGGTGCACCAAGCTGCAGTAAAATCAATGCAGGCACTTGGCGAAGTTTTTTACGCCCGCTACTGCACTATCAGTCCCCAGCGACCGGCACCCCGCCGCTGGACTTACCAGCTGGATCTGTTTGGCTTTCCCCTTGTCGGTGCCCTCTCCCGACTGCACCGGCTCACAGACCTGTTTGGAACTGTGGCCACGGTCAGCTGTCAGGCCCGGTTTTGGGACGCCCCCCCACCCACCGCTCACCCGCCCTATTTTACCGCCTGTTTGTGCGCAGCCCAGTTGCGCTTCACCAGCGGCGCTGTCGCCCAAGTCGTTTATGGCAAAGGCGAAACCTTCTGGAAAGAGGAGCGCGTCTTTGAAGTTCACGGAGATCGGGGCACTCTGATTTTCGACGGCGACGTTGGGCAAATCAGAAGCTCAGATGAGAGCGTGCCGGTGGAGGTGGGCCCGAGGCGGGGCATGTTTGCCAAAGACACGAAAATGGTGCTCGACCATTTAATTGAGGGCACCCCCCTGTATGTGACACCAAGAGCCAGCTTGCACTCCCTGAAAGTCGCCGATGCCGCTCGCCGGTCAGCTGAAACAGGCCTTACCGTCTCTGTGGGCGAATAGATCGAGTTAAGGAAGAACCGAGAAGCAACAAGCCTGAAAAGTTCTCCCCCTCTCCCCCATCCCTTACAGCCCTTACAGTTAGCGCTACCGTCAACGACTGCATCCGTTACATCCGTTCTGCTTTTCCGCGCCGGCCTCGACCGCACGCGATTCCGAAACGGCAGCAATCAGCTGACGGAAACGGATAGGATTTTGCTATGATTGTTTCCATCCCTGATAGGGATTCAAGGTGATTCTACCCGCCTGACTGCAAGCAGTGTAGAGTTGAAGTTCTCGCCTTTCCATTGTAGCATACCCCGCGACCGCATGGCAAATGGTATGAGACTGTTGGCTCATTGATATGCTGTCTTACAGCACCCTATGCCTCTCCCCCGTACCCAGGTCGAGAGGGGGGGGTAATATTACGTCTGGTTGATTAACCTTAATAATGAACCGCATTGACGCCAAGTACGCGCCCGAAGGAAGAAGAAAGAGTCAGAGGGATAGAAAAATTAATTAGCGGGAAATTGACCGGACATGATATAAGAGGCGTGTGACGGGAGCCTTAGTGGGGTGTAACCCTTCACGGATTCGCCTACAGCATCATGGTATAAGCGTGTATTTTTGACCGGAAAATTGGCCATCTAACCCCAACAGCTGCAACCGGCATCTTGGCGTCATAAAAATTTGTTGTTTACTCAGGAGGCTTTCATGGGGGCGACTTTGCAACAGATTGCCCGCTATCTGGACGGAAAAGGTTGGCAATACGAGTTAGACGAAGAAAATAGTCGAATTATTACGGGAGTTTATGCGGAAAATGTAGAGGACTTCCTGATCGTGATCCAGCTGGATGAGGACGGAGAATTTTTTAAGCTATTCGCTCCCCAAGTGCTGTCAGGAGTCCACGAGCATCCTTATAAAGATGCCATCCTCCAGACAATGCTCTGCATTTCTTGGGAGACTAAAATGCTGCAGTGGGAGTACGACCCGTCGGATGGAGAAATTCGGGCGATTATTGAATTCCCCTTGGAGGATTCCATTTTAACAGAAAGACAGTTCAACCGCTGCCTGAGTGGCTTAATTCAGATTGTGGATGATGTGGCGATGCCCCGCCTGCAACAGGTGATGGAAACCGGCGTAGATCCGGGGGATGAAGAAATCGGAGAAAGACTGCTGCTCACCCTGCAAGAAGAAGCGCCCGGACTGCTAGAAATGCTGGAGAAAGCGATGCAAGCCCGCAAGAAACGGGGACTTTTCCCGCCAGAGGATAACTCCAAGTAGGGCGATTCCGTCCCCACTCGCCGCCGGGAGCCTGCCACTTTTGTAAATAGGCTGTTTCGGTGCGTTCCTAGCGGAACGCACCCTACTAAGCTGTTACGCTTTTAATATGCTTATTAGAGAAAGTCGGCGGAGCCGACCGAGGCGCGTTCCCAGGCGGAGCCTGGGAACGAGGGATAAATACGTCGTAGGACAGGCATCTTGCCTGTCCATTGCTATACTACCTGCCTAATTTGTTGGGAATGCCTTCGCAACCGCCCGGAATGGTGGCTCGGGTTTTAGAGCCGCCCCAAGCGCAGCAGTAGTAGCGCTGATCCTCAGAAAGCCGCTGTGCGCCGCTGAAGTCAGCGTTCTCAATCACAGCGCCGGTGTGCTCGCCGGTACTGTAGTTCGGCAATTCGGTGCGGCTGCGGGGAGTCGCCGTTTTAGCGTCGCCGTAAAACAGGCGAGCCCCCTTGAGATCGGCACCGGCAAGATTGGCTTCGTACAAGATGGTACGGGCGAGGTTGGCTTTCACCAAGTCGCACCGGCTGAGGTTGGCTCTGATGAGATTGGCGTCGCTCAATTCTGTCCAGCGCAAGTCGGTGCCAGAAACGTCCGCCCCCGCCAGCATCACCCCCAAATCGATAACCCGGACGCCGCTGTCGCGATCCTCCTCGTAACCCCCGTTGCCGTTGAGGATGGGGCGTCCCAAATGCCGGTCGCGCTTCAGGGGGGTGAGCAATCTGGACTGCGACAAAAACCGCAGGACTTTGGCTTTGCCGGCGGCGTCCACACTGCTGAGAATCGCTGCAGTCCGCCCTTCTGAAAAAGCTCGCTCTTGGGGCCAGTCTTCTAGCAATCCCTGGTCATCTAAGGCAAGATCGGAGACACCCTGGAAGTAGGCGTCAATCGTCTGCTGCTGGGTGAGAATGTTTTGCTGGCTCGTCAGCCGGTTTTGCTCTAGGGTGAGGTCGCGAGAAATCACATACTGCTGCCAAGCAATGTAAACGGCTAAAATGGCAATGAAGATTTGCCCCAGGGCTCCAAACCACTCAGCTAGGCTTCCGAAGGCGTCCCACTGAATCTGCCTGCTCCAAGTGACCAGGCGTTCGTACAAACCCAGGAACTTCAGGAAACTCAAGGCTGCCACCGCTATTCCCACAGTGGCCACAACTAGGGAGCGCCGTTGCGGCGGCAGCAATTGCGCCAGCAGCGACGGCACCGCAGGCCAAATTATGACGGCGGATACCAGCAGCGCTAAGAAGGCACCCGACAGTCCCAGCCAGGGACTGTTAATGGCCAGCCCTAAAAGGGAGATCCCGGCTCCCGCCAAGACAGCCGCACTCGGGTTAGGCTTCCAAACGCCAGCCGGCACCTGTGCGGTGGGGGTAGAGGCGGGGGTAGAAGGCGGCTGGGTTTCCTGCGAGCCGGTGGGGAGGACAGCCGCTTTGGACTCCGTGGCTTCACCGTCTTCATCTCCTCCACCGGCACCGCTGGGACAGGCAAGCGTTACATTGGACTCAGGTGGGATGAACTTGGAAGAATCGCTTTTGGGTGTCATTTGGCTCTCTATATTGGCTTTCACAAGAGTGCACGCTGTCGAATTTGACGCCTGCGCCATTCAATGCCCCCCCACAGCTGACGCCGGGTAGCGGCACAGCCGGCAGAAAGAGAAGCGATTAGAGTAAATTTTGCGTTTAGCTTTGCACTTAGAATATCTTAACTAACCCAGCCAGCTGGCGTTGCTAGGAAAAAATTATGCCGAATCACACTTCTAAGATAAAGCCACCCGACCATTTTGCCTGGGGGCGACAGAAAATAAGTAAAGATATGGAAGTTGGAGCTACTTGCGTATGTCAAACCCCGTATTGCTGCCCCCTTTCTCGCCCTTAGAGTATCGGGCGATCGGTCTCGTGCGCGGGCGCTATCTGCCCAGCCAAAACAAAATCACCAGAGGCACCCTGCTAACGCATGACGGCACCGTAATGTCCGCCAACCTCACAGAGAATGCCGGCTGGCTGACTAAGGTACAGCCGGAACTGCTTCTCGAGCAAGAGCGCGTCTGGGTGGCTTGGCCACGAACTTTAGATAACCACCTGCACATGCAACTCAAAAGCATGCGACTGCCAGTGGAAGGGCAAACCATCGAAGATATTGAAGGCGTAGATTATTTCTCGGTTCGCGGCGAGATAGTCTCTCAAGACAGCCACACCGGCATTATCACTGTCCGCATCCACCGCAATATCATCCCGCCCGAAAAAGCCCTGAGAAAAAAATACCAGCCCTTCACTTTGGGTATTGAAGGGTTCTTGCCCGGAAATGTCAATGGCCAGTTCTGGGATTTGGACGTGTGCCGCGAGGGAAACAAGCTTATCCTAGAGGATGCCACTTTTATCGCTCAAGTCGTGTTCGAGCTTCCTCCTGTGGAAGAACCTAAAAAATCCAAGAAGAAAAAAGGCGGCAAACCGCCGGCGAAAAAATCGTCCCCTCGCCAAATGCCGGCCCAACCTGGGACGGAAATCCCCCCTTACGAACCTCCTCCCAACCTCTTCAAAAAGAAGAAAAAGCTCTGATTCCCCGTCTTGCAGCGCACCGGCACCAGCCCCCACCGCTGGTGCCCCTCACTCCAATTCCGGTTAATTACTTTATATCCGTTCCCCCCTGCCGGCTCTCCAAAATTTCCCCCGCAGAATGTTTTCAAACAGCTCCTTATAGTGTAAGGTTATTAAGAATAACACCTCACAGCTGTTGTCAAGCGACCTGCAACATGAGCGAAACCGTAAAAGTCCAAGCGCCAGAGGTGGATTTGACCGCCTGCGACAAAGAACCGATTCACATTCCGGGGTGCGTCCAGCCTCACGGGATACTTTTCCTATTAAAAGAACCCCAGCTTGAAATCTTGCAAGTCAGCGACAATACGCTCAGCTTTCTGGGCATTCCACCTGGCGACTTGCTCAACAATACCTTGGAAACTTTCCTGGATGAAGGCCAGATAAATTACCTGAAAGAGTCCCTGTCGCCGGAAGAATTGCAATTTGTAAATCCCCTCAAATTGTCAGTGAAATTGCCTGGGGAAAAGCAAATATTTGATGGCATTATTCACCGTTCCGATGGGGGGTGATTCTGGAATTGGAGCCTGCTCTGTCCAAGGAAAGCCTTTCTTTTGCCAATTTTTACCATCTAATGATATCCTCTATCTCCAAGTTAAAAGCTGCGGCAAACCTTGACAAACTGTGTCAGGTTATAGTAAAGGAAGTGCGGAAGGTAACTGGTTTTGACAGGGTGATGGTCTATCGATTTGACCCCGACGAAGGGCATGGAACTGTGATTGCGGAAGATAAGCTCGAAAGTCTCAGCCCTTACTTGGGCTTGCGCTACCCAGCTTCCGATATCCCCAAACAAGCCCGAAGACTGTACTGCTCAAACTGGATTAGGTTAATCCCAGACGTCGCCTATCAACCTGTAGCAATTGTTCCCGCCAACAACCCGCTCACCAATCTACCTCTCGACCTCAGCTACTCCGTTTTGAGAAGTGTCTCTCCCACTCACATAGAGTACATGCAAAACATGGGCGTTACCGCCTCCATGTCTGTATCTTTAATAAAAGACAAAAAACTCTGGGGGCTGATCGCTTGTCACCACCAGTCACCCAAATACGTTCCTTATGAGGTGCGCACAGCCTGCGAATTCCTCGGGCAAGTCATGTCCTTAGAAATTGCCTCCAAACAAGAGAGTGAGGGCACCGATTACAGGATGAAGGTGAAATCTCTCCTCGCCAAATTACTTGAGGCGATGTCGGCGGTCGAAAATTTTATGGACGGCTTAGTCCAGCAGCCGCAGATTTTATTGAACTTGGTGAGCGCTAGCGGCGCAGCTTTCTATTTTGATGAGGAGTGCACGCTGGCGGGCGAAACCCCTCAAGAGTCAGATATTAAGCGCTTAATAGAATGGGTGGGTCGGAATTATCACCAGGAAGTATTTTATACGGATTGTTTGTCAAACCTTTATCCAGAAGCGGAGAAGTTTTTAAGACACAGCCAGCGGCTTGCTGGCACTTGACCTATCCAAAACTCAAAGGAATTACGTTTTGTGGTTCCGACCTGAGGTCATTCAAACTGTGGACTGGGGGGCAATCCCAACCAGCCGGGGGAAATTGAGAGTGACGGGAATGTGCGGCTGTCTCCTCGCAAATCATTTGAGCGCTGGCGAGAAACTGTTCGATTTAAGTCTTTACCTTGGAAGCAGTCTGAAATTGACGCGGCGAGCGAGCTGAGAAACGCTATTATTAGCATTGTCCTGCGCAAAGAAGATGAACTCTCCAAGTTAAATGTAGAGCTGTCACGCAGCAACAGCGAGCAGGACTCTTTTGCTTACATCGCATCCCATGACTTGAAGGAACCTTTGCGCGGCATTCACAACTACTCCAGCTTCCTGATAGAAGATTATGCGGACAAGCTGGATGAGGAGGGAGTCTCCAAATTGAAAACCCTGGTTCGCCTCACTCAGCGCATGGAAGACCTGATTGACTCCCTCCTGTATTTTTCTCGCGTGGGGCAGGTGGATGTCTCGGTTGAAGAGACAGACTTGAATGAATTGGTGAGCCCCATTCTAGAAATCTTGAAACCCCGAATAGAGCGGGCGAAAGTCCACATTCGCATTCCCAGATCTTTCCCCACTATTCGCTGCGATAGAGTTCGGGTGGGGGAGGTGTTTAATAACCTGATAACCAATGCTATCAAGTACAGCGACAAGCCTAAAAAATGGATTGATATTGGCTTTCAGGAACCCCAGCAGGCGACCGCTCGCGCCAACCCAGATCAGCCGATTATTTTCTATGTCAAGGACAACGGCATTGGGATTCGCCAAAAGCACCTCGACATAATTTTTCGCATCTTCAAGCGCCTTCACGCACCTGACAAATATGGCGGCGGAACCGGCGCAGGACTGACGATTGCCAAGAAAATTGTTGTTAGCGAAGCGGCTCCGCAGGAGCGGCGTCATGGCGGCGAAATTTGGGCGTAATCTACTTTCAGTCAGGGAAGCACCTTTTATTTTACTCTGCAAAGTGGTATAATTTCGCGCTCTTAGTAGGGTGCGGTCCCCCTTGGGGGAAGGCACCCTACCGGCTGAGATCATCAAGAAACATCAAGAAACCAGTATTATTTAAGATACTGGTTTCTGACCGCCGACATGTTAGGCTTAATTCTAGGAGCTGTGTCGGTGGGAACGCACCCTGCTAAAAACCTATCAACTTGTAGGGGCTGGTTCACTAGCAATGTATCGGTCAAGCCCAGAATTTATATAAACCCGCCCCCCTTGTAGGGGCGGGTTCACCAGCAATGTCTCGGTCAAGCCCAGAATTTATATAAACCCGCCCCCGAGCTCCTGAGTAGGAGGATATGATATAAGAGGTTAGGGGCGGGAAAATCTGCGTTGTAGCTATGTAGCACGGGTTGTGGGTCAACCCGCCCCTACATGTTTTAACCGCCCAGTTCAGCTTAAGTTGACACCGATGATCACTGCCGCACCCCTACCTGTGAACGCTGACATTACACTTTAAAACCCGCCCAGTGAAAACTGATTTAACTGAACCTATACTTATTATTGAGGACAGTGATGAAGATTTTGCAGCGATTGTGCGGATAATGAGAAAATCCTCTATAGATATCCCGCTTTATCGCTGCACAGATGGAGATCAGGGGTTAGACTTCCTTTACCGCACCGGCGAATACGCCGACCCCAAAACAGCGCCCCGCCCCGCACTCATCCTGCTCGACCTCAATTTGCCCGGTACGGACGGGCGAGATGTCATCTTTGGAAATCAAGCAAGATGACAGCCTCAAAATCATTCCCGTGGTGGTCTTCACCACATCCGCCAACCCGAAGGATATTGAAACCTGTTACAGGAATGGTGCCAACAGCTACATGGTCAAACCCATCGATTTAGATAAACTGATAAAAACAGTCCGGCTTTTGATAGACTACTGGTTTGAAGCGGTTATTCTCCCCCACGAGGTAAAAAGATAATGGCTGACCGGCACCGGAAAATTCTGATTATAGATGACAGCCCGGAAGACCGGGCGATCTACCGGCGATACCTGCTGCAAGATTCCAAATACACCTATACTGTTCTGGAGGAGGATTCTGGGGAAAGGGGGCTGGAACTGTGCTATCAGCCGGATCTGGATGTCGTTTTGCTGGATTTCCTGCTCCCAGATTTAGATGGCCTCGAGTTCCTGTCGAAGTTGAGAGATCAGCCGGACAAAAATTCTCCGCCTGTGGTGATGCTGACAGGTCAGGGAAATGAGTCAGTTGCTGTGGCTGCCATGAAAAGCGGAGCCACCGACTATCTAGTCAAGGGAAAGACTTCCCCTGAGAATTTCCGCCACGCCATCCACAGTGCCATAGAAAATAGTTACCTCCGCCGGCAGATGCAAAAAAGTGAGGAGCGGTTCCGCACTTCCGTGGAAAACATGCTGGACTGTTTTGCCATTTGCTCGGCAATTCGGGATGACTCTGGGCGCATTATGGACTTCCTCATCGAGTATGTCAACGCGGCGGCTTGCCTGAACAGCGGCATGACTCAGGAGGAACACATTGGCAAGCGCCTGCTGGAACTGCTGCGGGCTGTGCGGCAAACAGGGCTTTTTGAGGAATACTGCCGAGTGGTGGAAACCGGCTCCCCACTTGTCAAAG
>CAZJNL010000055.1:10162-11935 GCA_964546515.1 uncultured Oscillatoria sp. | reverse complement strand
GCTTGGGTGTACTCACAGCTTGCAGTCAAGGGCCAGATACTAATGGCCCGCTGACCTACGACCAGATCAAAGGCACCGGGCTCGCCAATAACTGTCCCACACTGCAAGAAACTTCTCGCGGTTCTATTCCCCTTGAGTCGGGCAAGTCCTACGTCTTGTCCGATCTTTGCCTGCAGCCCACTAGCTTTTTTGTTAAGGAAGAACCCGTCAATAAGCGGCAAGAGGCGGAATTTGTTCCGGGCAAGTTGCTGACTCGGTACACTTCCACCCTGACCCAGATCCAAGGGCCACTGAAATTTGGCTCCGATGGTTCGCTCACCTTTGTTGAAAAGGATGGGATAGATTTTCAAGCCATCACTGTCCAGCTGCCAGGGGGCGAGGGAGTGCCTTTCCTGTTCACCATTAAAAATTTAGTGGCCAAAAGCCAACCTGGCTTGAGCGAGATTACCACTTCCACTGACTTTGAAGGACAGTTCAAAGTCCCCTCCTATCGGGGATCTTCTTTCCTCGATCCCAAAGGGCGCGGGGAAGCTACCGGCTATGACAATGCGGTGGCCATCCCAGCCCGCTCGGACAGCGATCAGCTCGTTCGCGCTAACGTCAAGCGTACTGAACTCGGCCAGGGCAAAATTTCCCTGCAAATCTCCAAGGTTGATAACTCCACTGGTGAGATTGCCGGCATCTTTGAAAGCGAACAGCCCTCCGATACGGACTTGGGAGCCCAAGAACCTCTAGAAGTCAAGATTCGCGGCGTGTTTTACGGTCGGGTTCAATCCGCGTCGTAACCGCTGCTCTCTCACTGCTGAGGGTGCTTCCGCGCCCCCAGCACCCTGTCCTTTCCGTGAAATTACTGAGAAGGGCTGCCGCCGCTTTCTCGGCTTGCCCTTTCCAGGCAAACGCTCATCCCAGGCGCATTCCAGTCTGGCAACCCTCGTTACAGACTCTTTAACGCACCAGCGATATCCTAAAAAAATTCCGTACAAATACGGTTGTGGCCGGTTCAGGAGAGTTAATCTAATAAAAGATGGGGCACTGTGATTGCAGTCTCAAAAATGCTGGATTGCAGCTAGAATATCCCATTCAGAACTGGCTGCAGCAGCCAGATTGATTCTTCTTACGCCTAGCTACAGAGTAGGGGTGCTGCTGAGAATGTGCTGCGGATCAGCATTGGACGTGCTTGCGGTCACAGCGGTTCCATCAGCACTCAGTATAACTAAGTTAGGTGCATTGTTTTTGAAGTGCTCTACCCACCAGAATCTCATCATGGCTAATACAGTCACCAACGAACTCAAAAGTGAGAGCTTGGAACTATTGCGCCAGTATCAAAACTCTCGTTCCCAGGATCTGCGCAACAAGTTGGTTGAACTCAATTTTGGACTGGTCAGAAAAGAAGTCCACCACTGGCACAACCAGTGCGGGGAAAGCTATGAGGACTTGCTTCAGGTCGGCTGCATCGGTTTAATTCGGGCAATTGAGCGGTTTGACATGTCCAAGGGACACGCCTTCAGTTCCTTTGCCATTCCCTACATCAAGGGAGAAATTCAGCACTACCTGCGAGATAAAAGCCCTTCAGTCCGCATTCCCCGCCAGTGGCTGGAACTGCAAAGTCAGGCTGCCAGCCTGATGCCGGCGCTGCAAGCCAAGCTCATGCGCCAGCCCACCGATGCCGAAGTGGCAGCTGCCCTGGGAGTTGCTGTTACCGAATGGCAGGAAGTCAAGCTGGCCACTCGCAATCGCGCCCCTCTCAGCCTGGACGCGCCAATGCAGGATGAG
>CAZJNL010000055.1:731-10152 GCA_964546515.1 uncultured Oscillatoria sp. | reverse complement strand
TGGGCGAACTGATGCCAGATACCCACTACCGCAGTTTCCAGCTGGCGCAGGAAGACGTGATTCGCTTGCAGCAAGCGCTGGCAACTCTTGAGGAGAAAACTCGCCAGATTCTTGAGTTTGTGTTTCTCTATGACTTGACTCAAAAGGAAACCGCAGATCGTTTGGGGATTAGTGCGGTGACGGTTTCTCGCCGCGTCAAGAAAGGTCTGGACACGCTCAAGCAGTTAATGGGCGTCGCGGATTAATTGCTTACAGCGCTGGGACACAAATTGGCGACCGCACACTGGTCGCAGGCGGGTTTTTTGGCCTTACACACCGTCCGCCCGTGATAGGTGAGACAAACAAAGCAATTTCCCCATTCTGACTGGGGCAGGATTTGCATCAAGTCTTTCTCAATTCGCTCCAAATCGGTTTGTTTGGTAAAACCGAGGCGCTCGCTCAGCCGCTTCACATGAGTGTCCACCGTCACACCGGCATCAATCCCGAAAGCGTAATGCAGCACCATCGTGGCCGTCTTTCGCGCCACCCCCGGTAATTTGACCAACTCCTCAATGCTTTGCGGCACATGACCTGCAAATCGCTCCACTAGCAGCAGGCAGGTAGCTTTAATGTTCTTGGCTTTGTTGCGGTAAAACGTCACATGCTTGACAATCGCTTCTATTTCTGCTATATCAGCTGCAGCTATTGCAGCCGCATCGGGGAGCCGGCGAAACAGTTCCGGGGTGACTTTGTTAACCAGCGCGTCAGTACACTGCGCCGCCATAATCACGGCAATCAACAGCTGCAGTGGGTTTTCGTAATTGAGGGGACAAGGGGAGTCGGAATAGAAAGGTTTGAGACGCTCCAGAATTTCTAAAGCTCGCTGATCGCTGCTGGCGATTTCGGGAAACATGGGCAACCTCCTCAGCTGGGATGGGTTGAGCGCGGAATCAGGGACATACTCACTTCCGGTTATATAGCAGTATAGGGTTTGTTGATTTTAAACTCAACACCAGTTGACAGCCGGTAGGGGCAGCTGTTCGCCCCTGCGAATGTGGCTTCCCGCAGGGTGGCCGGCGCAAGTGTTAAGTTTTTTTTACGCTCAACTGCTTACCAAGCGCGTTTTTCATACCATTGCGGTATAATTTTATATCCAGCGCAGCCGGAACTTTGAGACGCGATAAATCGCGTCTCTACAAGAGAAAGGCTCTGTAAACTGTCCCGTTTTGGAGGGGCATCCATTTTTCAACCCATTTGTAACATCACAAATTGAAAACCGCTATATCACCGGCACGACTGTCCTGATTATAGCCATTTTCCCATGTAATCAATGTGCATCTGCGAGACGTTCGCAGGGAGATAATACCGGCTTTTGAGACAGCAGCCCAATGTCAAAGATGCACATAATTCTCAACCCCTGCCCGATAGCGATTGTAAATTTGTTAGTGCCGGTGTGGTTAGCGGTGCCGGTGCTAGCTCAAAACAGTGACGATATCAACCAGTTGCTAGACACAAAAGCATGTCCGAGATGCGATTTAAGTCGCGCCAACTTAGAGGGTGAGTATTTGAGAGAAGCCGACTTGAGGTTCGCAGACTTATATCGCGCCAACCTCAAGAGAGCCTCTATCAGGTATGCCAACCTGAGTGGTGCTGACTTAGAGAATGCCAACCTCAAGGAAGCGGAATTAGATCAAGTCAACCTGAGGGAAGCCAACCTGAGGGAAGCCAACCTGAAGCAAGCATTTTTATACGCTGCAGATTTGAGCGGCGCTGATTTGAGAAATGCTAATTTACAGGATGCCACCCTATTTAGCGCCAACTTGAGCAACGCCGACTTGAGCCACACTGACTTAAGGGGAGCTAACCTCAGGCATGCTAATTTAAGGGGAGCCAACCTCTGCGACGCCCAACTGGAGGATGCCGACTTGAAGTATGCCGATCTCCGGGATGCGGCGTGCGCCTATCAGTGGTGATAAAACATCTTATATCATGTCCCCGGTTTCTGGGGGGCTAAGAAACCGGGTTTCTGAATCAATGTTTCGGGAGAGAGGCAAAATTTGTCGCAGAAACCCGGTTTCTGGGGGCTTGGGGCTAAGAAACCGGGTTTCTGAATCAAGAAACCTGATTTCTCAAAAGCGGTTCAAACTTCTTATCAATCATCTGGAAGCGGCGCGTTTAAAAAGTCCGCGCAGGCGGACTTCGTTTGTATAGCGGCAGAATTCATTCTGCCGTGCTTGAGATGCTCCCCTACCAATCATCCCGGCGAGGCGGGCGATCTTCCCAATCATCCTGAGGCTGCTCCTCCTCCTGTTCCTCCTCTTCCTCCTCCTCCACCGGCTCCTCAGAACTCACCTTCAAAGGCTCCACAACCCGCGCAATCGCATCCTTAACAAAAGCCTTGACAAATTCATCCTTTCGTGTTAGCTGAAACTGCCGCTGAACCACTTCCGTAATCCCCCCATCCCCCCAATCCTGATCCTGACGGAAATACTCAATAAAACTCTTCCCCGCAATCCGAGTCAGATAAGCAGCCGTCACCCCTTGAATCGCCTTGCCAATCGCAAATGTACTCACATTCAGCTGCAGCGCCGCACTCAGCAAATCAATCGCCCCCTTAACAATCCCCAAACTCGCCAGAGTTTTCGCCAGAGACAGCGCCAGCTCCCGCCCCCGCTCCACATTCAGCTCGCAGCCATAAATTCTGCCGATTTCCACCACCATTTGGGCGTTAACCGCCGCCGCAGCCAGCAAATCCACAACCGGCAATGGCACAGCCGCAATCGCCCCCGCACCAATCCACTGAAACCGATCCACAATTTTCTCAGCTTGCCGGCGGCGCTGGGCGTCAAGCAACCGCCGCGCCTCCTCCCCGACGCGCTGGGATTGCAGGAGGATGTTATCCGCCACCAAATCTTCCCCCTCCGCCCGCAGAATCGCCGCCATGCGCCGAATCAGCGGCATAATGTCCGGTTCGGGCTCCAAGATTTGGCCATTTTCCAGCCGCACCGGCTGGGGGTTCGCGGCGATTGCCACCACATCCATCCCCGACACAAACCCCCGCACGCGCTCCCGCAATCTCGCCAGAATCGCTTCTTTATCTTCCTCTAGATAGAGGTCAGTTTTGTTCAAAACGACTATTGAGCGCTTGCCAATCTCTGCCAGCGCCCGCAGCGGATTGAATTCCGACTGGCGCAAGTCGTTATCCACGACAAACAGCAGCAAATCGGCTTCCGTCGCCAGCCCTCGCGCCAGTTCTTCCCGCTGGGTTCCCGCCACACCGGCTTCCAGAATGCCGGGGGTGTCGGTAATCAAAATCTCGCGCTGCAAACCTCTGAGCTCCAGACTGTAGGTTTCCCCCACTTCAGTAGTGCCCATCGGTGCCGACACCCGCCCCACCATCCGCCCCATGAGGGCGTTCACCAGAGAAGTCTTGCCGGCTGAGCCGGTGCCAAACACCACCACCTGCAAGTCTCCCCGAGCCAAACTCGCCTGGATTTCCCGCGTTCGGCTGAGCAAAGCTTGTCGCGCCACCTCATCCTGAATCTGCTCCACCTGCTGGCGCACCGCTTTCAGGGTTTCCTCAGCCGCCTCAGTCTTTTCTGCGGGAACCTTGGGCTTGAGCTTGCGCTTTTGCTTTTTGGCCTTCTCGGAGCGCTGCAGGAGGGTCATATAGTAGATAACCGCCCAAATTAAAAGTCCCAGCAGCACAACCAGCAGGAACAGCAGCAGGTTGGCCACAAAGGGAGAGGCAGACCATGAAAGTTGGCTGTAGAACCAGGAGAGGGAAGAAATCAGCCAGATCATCAGCCCTAGGACTAGGGTGATGCCGGCGATTAGCGTCAGAAGGCGCGACTGAGGCATAGACGCAGTTTTGTTGGGGTTGGGGGGTATTTCCCAGCTTAGGGTTGGCCACAGGCAGTTGGGAGATGCTTCCCTTATTGTCTCTATCCTGTTCTGCGGTTAGCAACAACGCAGCCGCCATCGGTGCCGGTTGCGCCTTGCGTAGGGTGCGTTCCCTCCTAAGGAACGCACCGCCATAAAGGATGTAGAGACGCGACATGTCGCGTCTCTACAGGGAACGCACCGCCATCGGTGCCGGTTGCGCCCAAGACTGCCGGTGGGATAAGGAACTTGGGGGCCAAACCCGGAAAGATTCCTCGCGGGTTGTGCCGAAGTAATGATTTTATGAACCGCACGAACCGCGAGGGCGCAGAGGATGGTGGAAAGCTATATTTGAAAGAAGCAACCAATCAGGACAATAACCCATCCATCGGGGTGCGTGGGTTCCACACGGCTGATTACCACCGGCACCAACAATGAACACAATCAGGCAGTTGCTCGCACTTTTACCCTTTGCAGCACTCATCCTCTCGCAACCGGCTCTGGCACAGCGGATTGTCCCAGCACCAGACAGCACCGGCACGACTGTCACCCCCAATGGCAACCAATTCAACATCACCGGCGGCTCCCTCTCTGGCGATGGTGCCAACCTCTTCCACAGCTTCCAGCAGTTTGGGCTCAGTGAGGGTCAAATTGCCAACTTTCTCTCCAGCCCCAATATCCGCAATATCCTCGGGCGGGTAGCCGGCGGCGAGCCCTCTGTTATTAATGGCTTAATTCGAGTCACCGGCGGCAATTCCAACCTCTTCCTCATCAACCCCGCCGGCATTGTGTTTGGCCAAAACGCCCGCTTGGACGTACCGGCTTCCTTTCAGGCCACGGCAGCCACCGGCATTGGCTTTGGCGCAAATTGGTTTCACGCCGCTGGCGACAGCAACTACGCCGCCCTCACCGGCACCCCCAGCGCCTTCGCTTTTTCCTTAGCACAACCGGGGGCAATTGTCAATACAGGCTCCCTAGCCGTTACAGCCGGCAACAGCTTATCCCTGATTGGCGGAACTGTTCTCAACACCGGCACCCTTTCCGCCCAAGGAGGCAATCTCACCCTCGCCGCCGTTCCCGGAGAGAGCCTTGTCCGCATCAGCCAGCCCGGACATTTGCTGGGTTTGGACATCCAAACCGCCAACCTGCCCGCCTTCCAAGCTTCCAACCTGCCAGCCTTCCAGCCCGCCAGCTTGCCGGCACTGCTCACCGGCTCAGGTGCCGGTCACGCCACAGCAGTACAAGTCAGCAGCGACGGCAGCGTTATTTTAACAGGTTCCGGCATCCGGGTGGAAGCAGGTGATGCCGTGATAGCCAGTGTTCCGACACCCGCGCCTCAAGTGCAAACCGGCACACTCACCCTTTCCGCTGCCAGAAATATTACCTTAGCGAACACTAATCTCAACACCACCGGCACGGCGCAACTGCAGGCGGGGGATACAGTTCGGGTGCGCGACACTTGGGTGAGTGCCGGCGGCAATCTCGACATTCAAGGCACTTCCGGCATTGATTTATTGAGTGAGCTGTCCTCATTACTCTCAACCGGCGGCAATCTTAATTTAGTCAGCGATGGCGATATTTCCGCAGACGCTCACTTGAGTGCCGGGGGCGATTTTTCGATTCGCACCTTAGTTGGGGAATTGGGCAACTTCACCAGTCTAGACGGCTCTAGCATCAGCGCACAAGGAAAAGTTACCTTTGGCAATTATACCGGCGGGTCACTCAATCTCTATGCCGGTGACAGCATCAAAGCGGGAAACCTCACCATCAATCCCTCACAGCGCAACCTTCAGCCAAGTTTGAGTTTAATAGCCGGCTTTAATTCCAGTCAAGTGAATCCCGCTACCGGAAGCATTGATATTGGCAGCATCACCCTCGGCAGTTCCGGGGGTTATGTCAGCCTGAGCGCTGCGGGAAATATAAACACCGGCTCGATTGCTGCCGGTGGATCGCTCGTTTCTCTCCGCAGCGGCAGCAGTTTAGACACTTCCAGCATTAAAATTGATGGGGAAAACATCTCCCTTTACGCTAGCGGTGACATCAAAACCGGCGATATTAACGCGGCAAAACCCGACGGTACAGGTGGTCAAATCACCATCGAAAGTTTATCGGGAAGCATTTTCACCGCCACCGGCACCCTGAACGCCGGCTCTGTGACAGGGGATGCCGGCTTAATCGATTTGAGAGCGAATTATAATATTAACACAGGAAATTTAAACACTGCAAGTGCCACCGACAAAAGCGGCAATATCACCCTGTACAGCAGAGCGGGAGCGATAAATACCGGCACTCTAAACGCCGGCTCCCAAACAGGCAGTGGCGGGGCGATTGCTATCCACGCCACCTCTGGCAGCATTGCGGCGGGGAGTTTAAACGCAGCAAGTATCTCTGGAAGCAGCGGAAAAATTAACCTGTATGCCGGTGGCGACATCGCGACAGGCGATGTTGCGGGAGGAGAAATCAGTCTGGTTAGCCAAAGCGCCATCAATACCAGTGCCGGTTCTGTGCGGGGGTTTGGCAATATCACCTTGCACGCAGCGGGAGATGTTGCTGCGGCTTCCGTGACATCCAATCGCGGGAATGTCAGGATTATCAGCAGCGGCGGCGGCATCAACACCACTGCCGGTTCGGTAGAGACAAATGGCGGCAATATTACTCTGTACGCGGCTGGGAATATAACAGCCGGCGATATGGCGTCAGAGGGCGGCGATATCGCTGCGATCAGCAGCCGCGAATCTGTCAATACAAGTGCCGGCAAAATCGACTCCTCCTCAGCGTCGGGGGATGGGGGCAATATCACTCTGGAAGCAAATAAGGAGATTGCTGTTGGAGGAATCGACTCTGATTCGGGCACCGGCAACAGCGGTAATGTCGCCATCTCCCCCAGACACGCACCACCAGCGCCGGTTTCGCCGCCGGCACAACAGCCCCCACCCCCACCCACAGACGGTTCGTCAACCGCAACCCCATCACCACCCGCGCCGGAACCGCCGCCGGTGGTAGAACCCCCACTTGTGGAACCCGAATTAGCAGGACCCCCAGCGCCGGAACCCCCACTTGCGTCGGAGCCTCCGGCTGGGGTGGGTTACAGCTCTGAGAGCGCTTCGCCGCAGTTAGTAGCGATGCGGGAAAGCCAAGATTGCTGGAAGGAAGTTCAGACTGCCGGCATACTTAAAGACTACGCAGCGGCGATTCAGTGCTTCCAGAAAAGTGTGGAGGCTGCCGGTGCGGCTGGAAATTCTCAATGGGAAGCGCAGGCGCTAAATAATCTGGGAGTGGCTTACTTTCAGGTGGGAGACTACGGGAAAGCGCTGGAGTCACACCAGCAGCAGTTGGCGCTGGCGCAGCAATTGCAAAACCCCTCAGCCCAGGGGCAGGCTCTCGTCGCTTTGGCAACAGTTTATAGCGCTCTGGGAAACTATGAAAAAGCGATTGAATATTACCGGCAGAGTTTGGACAGTGCGCCGGAAGCAGACGCACCCCAGTGGAAAGGTACAGCGCTGAGAAATCTGGGAATTGTCTATATTACCCTGGAAAAGTACGAGAAAGCCATTGAGTTCCAGCAGCAGGCTTTGGCGCTGGCGCAAAAGTCCGGCGACAGGCGCGGCGAGGGGCAGGCTTTGGGAAATCTGGGAATTGCTTACTTTTCTTTAGGAGACTACGCATACGCGATTGAGTTCAGCAATCAGCACTTAGCCGTGATGCGCCAAGTTGGCGACCGGCGCGGCGAAGGGCAGGCGCTGGGCAATTTGGGACTGGCTTACTACGCGCTCAAAGATTATCAAAAAGCCATTGATCGCCACCGGCAGCACTTGGCAATTGCGCGACAAATGGGAGATCGCCCCGCTGAAGGGTACGCCTTGCAAAATCTCGGCGAGGCTCTGCATAAAAACGGTCAGCTGCAAGAGGCTGCCGAAACTTTACGGGCCGGGATTGAGATTTTGTCATCTATCCGAGCGGGATTGGGCGAGGACGATCTGAAGAAAGTCTCGATTTTTGACCGGCAGATTAACGCCTACGCCGCACTGCAAGAAGTCCTGGTGGCTCAGAACAAAACCTCAGAAGCTCTGGAAGTTGCTGAGCGGGGCAGGGCGAGGGCGTTTGTGGAGTTGCTGGCCAAGCGTGCCGGCGGGAATAACTCCCAGCTCGCAACTGTTGCGTCACCCAACATTGAGCGCATCAAAAAAATCGCCAGATCGCACAATTCTACGCTGGTTGCCTATTCGATTATTAAGAATCCTTTTGATATTGAAGGGCGGCGGCAAAAGCTGGAATCGGATATTTATATTTGGGTGGTCAGTCCTGCCGGTGAGGTGGCTTTTCGCCGCGTCGATCTGCAATCGCCAAGGGGGGGCGCACAGGAAGTTTCTCTAGAAAACCAGGTGTCCCGCAGCCGCGATTCAATCGGTGTCAGAGGCGCAGGCGCGGTTTCCAGAATTGGCAGGGTGGAGATTGGGAATCTGTCGCGCCAAACAAAAGACTTGCAGAGAATGTACCAGATGCTCATTGAACCGATTGCTGACTTGCTGCCGGTTAATCCAAATGAGCGGGTCACTTTTATTCCGCAAAATGAGCTGTTCCTGGTTCCCTTCGGCGCACTGCAAGACGCTTCTGGGAAATACTTGATTGAAAAACACACCATTCTGACGGCACCTTCGATTCAGGTGCTGGATTTAACCCGCCGGCAAAGAAACAGGGGAGCCGGTGATGCGCTGGTGGTGGGGAATCCAACTATGCCGAGCGTTTCGCCAAAACCAGGACAGCCGGCGCAACAGCTACCGCCGCTTCCCGGCGCTGAGCGCGAAGCTGTGGAAATTGCTAAGATGTTAAGAACGGAAGCGCTCACCGGCAATCGCGCCACCAAGGAAGCTGTTTTGCAGCGGCTGTCGAAAGCTAGAATTGTGCATCTAGCCACTCACGGGTTGCTGGATGATTTGGGTTCCGGTGTGCCGGGTGTTCTCGCCCTCGCCCCCACTGACACGGATAGCGGTTTGCTGGGTGCCGGTGAAATTATTGACCTGAAAATTAATGCCGGTTTAGTTGTGCTCAGCGCCTGCAACACCGGCAAAGGGCGGATTACTGGCGATGGCGTGATTGGGCTGTCGCGCTCCTGGATTTCTGCCGGCGCTACCAGCGTGCTCGTTTCTTTGTGGTATGTGCCAGACGCCCCCACCGCTGAATTGATTACTGAATTTTACCGCCAGATGCAAGGGACTTCTGATAAAGCCCTAGCCTTGCGCAACGCCATGCTCGCCACCATGAAACAGCACCCCAACCCCAGAGACTGGGCTGGATTTACCCTGATTGGTGAAGCGGAGTAATATCAATGCATGGATGCATGGATGCATGGATGCATGGATGCATGGATGCATGGATTTTTCCCCTCGTTCCCAGGCAGATCCTGGGAACCCGGTTTCTCACCCCAGGGAGAACCCTTCCCGCGCACGGAACAGTCTCATAATATCTGCGGAAAAACCTAACCCTACCGGCTGCATTGCCAAGAAGACCGGCTGCATTGCCAAGAAGACCGGCTGCATTGCCAAGAAGACCGGCTGCATTG
>CAZJNL010000055.1:0-631 GCA_964546515.1 uncultured Oscillatoria sp. | reverse complement strand
CCAAGTGAGCTGGCTGCATTGCCACGCTCGAACTGCTACAATTGATGGATTCACCGAATTATAATATCCCCTACAACGGAGGAAAAACCAAATGGGGCTGTTTGACCAAATTCTGAGTGCCATCAACAATTCCAGTCAGCAGGCTAGTCCAAATCAGCTGGAGAGTATTCTCGGCACGGTGCAGCAGCTGGGGAGTCAGTACGGTGTAGATGCTGGCACCGCGCAAGGAGTCTTGTCAACGGTTGGCAGCTACGTGCGCTCCGCGTTGCAGGATCAGCGTGCGACAGCCGGCACCGAGCAGGCGCAAGCGATTATCAATGAGTATAGCGGCACAATGCCCAACTATGAAGCTGTCGCAGCTTTATTTCCCCCTGAAATGCAAGCGCGGCTCGTTCAGGAAATAAACCAACGGACAGGCTTGAATGCCGACAGCATTCAAGGGATGCTGCCCATGTTGATTCCGCTGGTGTTAAATTTCTTAAAAATGGGAGGCAGCGCTCAAAATACCCAGCCAGGGGGAAATCCAGTGCTGAATAGCTTCTTGTTGGATGCGGATGGAGATGGGAATGTAGATATTGCGGACGTGTTCCAGTTAGGCATTCGCTTTTTGAACAGACCGGGAAGCTGAGCC
>CAZJNL010000054.1:2503-11936 GCA_964546515.1 uncultured Oscillatoria sp. | reverse complement strand
CACGGTTGGCTACACCACCACGGACGGCATTTATATCGGCGACTATCTGGTGGAAAAAGGCGACAATACCGGCCCCCAAAGCGCCCAGCTGATTTTGCGAGACCCAACGGTTGAGGTGGCAGTGCTGGAAACGGCGCGAGGCGGCATTCTCCGCTCTGGTTTGGCGTTTGAAACCTGCAATGTGGGAGTGGTGTTAAATGTCTCTGCTGACCATTTGGGAATCGGGGATATCGATACGATTGAGCAAATGGCTGCCGTCAAGAGTGTGCTGGCGGAGACGGTGATGCCCACCGGCTATGCCGTGCTCAACGCTGACGACCCCCTGGTGGCGGCGATGGCGAAGAAGGTTAAGGCTCTGGTGGCTTACTTCTCGATGAACCCAGACAATCCCCTGCTGCGCGAACACACCCGCAAAGGCGGCTTGGCTGCAGTTTACGAAAATGGCTATCTGTCCATTTTGAAGGGGGACTGGACTCTGCGGATTGAGCAGGCGGTGAATGTGCCTCTGACTTTGCAAGGGCGGGCTCCGTTCCAGATTGCCAACGCCCTGGCCGCCTGTCTGGCCGCGTATTCCCAAGGTGTGAGCATTGACGACATTCGCGCCGCTCTGGCTAGCTTCACGTCGTCGGTGAGCCAGACTCCCGGACGGATGAACCTGTTTAATCTGGGAGCGTTTCACGTTCTGCTGGATTACGCCCACAATGCGGCCAGCTATGAGGCGGTGGGCAGCTTTGTCCGCAACTGGCCCGGGGAGCGCATTGGCGTTGTCGGTGGCCCGGGGGACCGCCGCGATCAGGATTTTGTCGCCCTCGGCAAGCTCTCGGCGGAAATCTTTGACCGGATTATTGTTAAGGAAGATTACGACAACCGGGGACGCCCGCGCGGCGATGCGGCTAAGTTTATCTCTGAGGGCATTGCGCAAACTAAGCCGGACTGCCGGTGTGAAGTTATCTTGGATGAGACGCTGGCTGTTAATACGGCGCTGAATCAGGCACCCCCCGGCAGTCTGGTGGTGATTCTGCCGGAAACGGTAAGCGGTGCCCTTCGCTTGATTGAGGCGCGTAACCCTATGCCTGATAATAACAGCTTGCTTTCTGTCGCACCGGCACGAGCCGTTCGCGACAGTGTGCCTTCTTCTGTGAGCAACGCCGTCTGATACAGAAACCCGGTTTCTGGGGGGCTGAGAAACCGGGTTTCTGTATAAATCTTTCGGGCGGGATGCAAAAGTTGTCGCAGAAACCCGGTTTCTGGGGGGCTGAGAAACCGGGTTTCTGAATAAAAACCCCGGAAACAGGGGCATCTATTTTTTCACGCACCTCTCATCCCCAGCAGTGCGCACGGCACCTAAAAGCGTGGCAACAAACACGCAGCGTTTCGGCGTGCCGGTGGAAGTGGTTAGGTTTATCCTTCCCAGCTGCCCGTTGGCGTGACCTTTATGGTTAAATTGAACTCGCCACAGACTGTTTTTATTATCTTTATAAAAGGTGGTGTTGGCTGGATCTATTTTAACGCCTTCTTCTCCAAGAGTATTCCAAATGCTCGGCACAGAATTCACCGGGTGAACCGCCCACTGAACTTTGCCATTTTGTTCCCGAAAGCTGGCTTGATAGGTGCTTTTTCGCAGTTTTGCAGTCATTTGGGCTTGGCGAATTGCCTGTAAAGCAGTATGTTGAGCGGCGTTAACTCGCATCCGCGCCAGCCACCCCTGAAAGCCAGCACCGGCAACAGATGTCAGAATGCCAACAATAGCTATGATGACTATCGTTTCTATCAGAGTGAAACCGGCAGTTGTGCGATTCAGCCGGTGCGTCGGCTTTTTTTGTGCTAAAATCAGGATTAATTCCAGCATCTCAGAGAAAGCTAAGCCAAAAGTTATTGGGTTCGCACGCCTGCCAACCTTATCTGAGAAGCTTTAATATTTACTTAATGCAACCCTAGATAGCAGGCTCTCCTGGACTCAGGCTGATAAGCAAAACTTATTTAATTGGGTCAAAGGCTTGTGGATAAGTAATTCCCATGCTCTGTGCCCTATGCCCTATGCCCAAAAAATGGCGTTTGTCCACTACTTGCAGGGGAGAGCCAGATGGCTCTTAGCTGGCATTTGTGCGTATTTGTCCTAGTTTAGCGATTCAGCTCTGCCTTTCTGAAAAATTTTATTTTAATTTTATATTTATTTACAATTCTTAATATTATGTCCTAATGATTAACCTGAAAAACCTAACCCTCCTTCCTCCTTCCCGTTGGTGTGCACATCTCAGACAGATGTGCCTACGCCTACCGCCGCAGTCCATCCGTCCCGCCTGTCTGCCTATCGCCGTAGTCCAGGCGTCCCGCCTGTCCAAATCACCCCCGATCGCTCGCGTCGAGTAGGGTTCGTAAGCGTTGCGGGCCGGACGCTGTTGCGTCCCGCAACGCTTACGCGTTGCGCGTCTTTCCCCCCAAGGGTAGGCACAGGGGCCTGCAACTACAATAAAAGGGGGGCTAACTTCTTCCCCCCCTTTTAGATCCCCCCCGCCCCCTTAAAAAAGGGGGGAGCGAGCGGAAAATTTTTTTGTTCACGGGGGGTTTGGGGGGGATCTAATATCTGTACCTCACTCAGTTGAAATCTGCTATAGCGCGTCTAAATGATTCTTGCAACAATTTGTACGCGCAATCGCGAGCCCGGTTGCCCCTAGGAGTAGTTGCAGGCACAGGGTCGTGCAACTACAAGATTTCACAACTGATTTAGGCACGCTATATAATTTGAAAAATTCTATTAAATTCCCTATTGCCCCGCTCCAGGGGCATGCCATAAATTACGTTAGATTAGTTTGCTTTTCGCCTTGCCGCTACCCACTCCCGCCGGCGGATTCTGCTGGCGGGTATCTCAGGCAAGATGGCGTGTTCCAAATTTGACACGCCGGCGCACCGGCGCTCTCCCCCTCTCTCGCTCTCGTTAAGTAATGAAAAGTAATCAGCCGAAAGTTAAGAAACGGCAGTGCCGGGGGCAAATAGTTATTTGCAAACGCCTTTTGTTGCCATGAAACGTGGTCAGGCTGCCGGTTAATTGCAATCGCCGTCACTTGCGGTACTGACCGCACCTAAAATCGTTTTAACAATCACGCAGCGCTTATTGCCACCATTTTTATTGGATAGTGTTATTTTCTTGCTTGCCTCAGTCTCCACCTCCAGCTGACTTTTGTGGTTAAATTGAATTTGCCACGGAGCGCTTGCCGTTCCACTACCACTTATATTCGTTGTTGCTGTATCTACTTTAACATCTGGTTCCTCGATAGTATTCGTAAATATCGGCACAGGACCGCTTGGGTGAACCGCCCACTTAACCTTATCACCATCTTGCCAAAAGCTGGCTTGCCAGGTGGCACTTCGCTGCCTAGCAGTAGTTTGGGCTTGGCGAATTGCCTGCAAAGCTGTATCTTGAGCTTTGTTGACGCGCATCCGCGCCATCCAGCCCAGATAGCCGGCACCGGACATCGCTGCTAAAATGCCAACAATAGCCACAACGACTATTAATTCTATTATGGTGAAACCGGCAGTTGATCTGTGCGATTCCAGCTGCCGGTGCTTGCGTCTTTTCAAAAAGGAAGTGATTGGTGTCATGGATTTTTAATCAAGTCAGGAGGTATATAGTTAAACACAGTCCGCGTCTTAATCTGAGCCTGCAGTTGGGGTAAATAGCTGGGGTTACGACCAATCATACCCGCTCGTTTTATAGCGTTTCCGCGCAAATAGACAATCACATCCTGACTCGAACCCTGGTTTGGTCTTCTCACGAAGGCGTAAAAGCTACTAAAGCCGGTTGCTTTGGCTGTACTGTAGGGGTTACTATCAGGACAAGCAACTGCAGCTGGATTACTATCAGGACAAGCAACTGCAGCTGGATTGTCTTGGTCATCTACCACGTCAACCAAAACATCGGCAGTTTTATTTGTTCCCCCCTCCGAATAGGCTAGTTGTGCGGTCGTGCAGCCAGCATTCTGATCATCGCATGGCCATTTAGTAAAATTTACTCCCGCAGGATCTTTCCAATTCGATGTCGGCGTCATCGCACTCAGGTTGGAATACTGACGGAGTTGATAGCGCGTCAGTCGGGCCGGCCCTTCCCAAGTCTCGCCAGAGGGAGTATCTGTTCTCAGGGAGTAAACAACAAGGGTATAGGTGTTGCGACTTATCTTGAGAGCGTTACAAGCGGCTGAATCAGGAGTCGCAGTGCAATCGGCGGGTAATTGGTCTTCGGACTTGGTGCTGTAAGGAACTTCATCCAATTTCCAAAAAGCCAAAATCGGCGTCACCCCGGTGGGAAAAGAAATAACTTTGCTCAGACCAGGACAAGATTCATCAATATTTTTTGTAATGGGGTCGTCTGGACGGCCAGTCAGGCATTCTCCTTCATAAACGTACACCGCCTGTTTCAGGTCTGATTCAATATAATCCAGCGCCAGAGCCATCTCTTCTTGGGTTCTTGAGAGGGCCATTTCCTTTTTATCTGTATTCAGCAGCTCGACGACCAAAAACAGCAGCCCAGAAATCACCAGGAAGCTGACGATCACAGACACCAAGAGTTCAATTAAAGTGAACCCCGCCGTTTTGCGCCGGCTCAGAAGAGTCAGGCAAATTCTTAAAATTCCTTGAAAGTCTTTCTTAGCCATTGCTGCCGGTTCCTTTAAAGATGAGGGCCGTTTCCGGGTTTCATCCCTGCGATTACTGAGGGCACCCACCAGGCGGTGCCGCGTACCCCATGTTCGTGTAGAGATTGCAGTAAGTCTCTACCGAAATATTCAAGTTACTTTTAACAATGGGTGCGGAAATAGATACAAGAGGTCGTTTCCGTGCCGTTCCAGAGGTTAGACCCAACCTCACTGTATCTTTAGGTGGACTCTCTAACTCTCCCGCTTCTATGGCCGCTCGCGTGTACACGCGCACTCCCATCACAAATGCAATCGGTTGCGGATTGGGGCCGGAATTGCCTGGAGTGGCAAATGCCTGTGTGCGAAACGTTTGCACGGCAAAATCCCACTGGCCATCGCCGTTAATGTCTGCGCCGCACCAGGTCGTTGTCGGATTGGCAGCATTTTGACCCGTGAGTGGGCAGGAGGTTCCGGTTGGCACCTTGGTTGTCGGTGCCCCAACTGTGGCAATATTATAACCGGTCGTCGCAGGCGGAAGTTTGCTCTGCCAGACCGATGTTGACCCTCCTGATTCCACCTCCTGCCGCACCCGCTCAAGTTCTCCCACAGCCAATTTCATCGCCTGTTGGACTCGGTAATTTTGCACCCGAGTGGCCATCGCGATCAGCAGCGGCGGCGTGATGGCGGCGAGCACGATCGTGATCACCACAATTCCCATCAGGCACTCCATCAGCGTCATGCCTTCTTCCGTGCGGTTCCGTTTAGCCTGTCCCATCTTCAGCCACCGATACATTTTTGATAACAAATGTTAACAAATACATAAGTTGAGAGCGTCTCTCAACCAAGGCGTATCAACCAATGCCCGCAGGAAAATACCGCGAGCACCATTCAGATCCCGATTCATGACTCGCCCGTCGATTTTTGACTTGATAACTCTTGAGCCGCCAATCTTGACGACCTCGCCAGTCCACGAGACGGTTTTTGAGGTATAAGCTTCATTGAGATCGGACAGGACAGTTTTACCTGTTTCCCAAGCTTTCCACTCTAAATGCTTCTTGAACTGGTAGTGAGACAGTGTCAGCAGCTGGCGCACAGTCTTGGACTTAATCTTGCGCCGCGACTTGCCCACCATCTGAGAGGACTCAAAGCTAGGCAGGAGAATTACGTCAAAGTTCTCAACCAGAAATCGAGCGGTCTTGTCATGCAGCTCTTTAACCAAGTGCTGCACTTTACACCGGATGCAGTCAGCGGCCTTCCTGAAGCGCCGCTTCTGAGCTGACTTGGCTTTTGTCATCTTTGAGACAAGGCGGTCGAGTTTGAAACAGAGCTTCTGAATCCGCAGGTTGGCGTCATTGCCAATCCATCCGCAGGATGACTCGGAAAAGAAAGTTATGAATGTGCGAACACCGGGATCTAAGGCGACCACTCGCCCTTGGCTCTCGGGCTGGAGTGGCCGCACTTCTTCGGAGACTATCAGGTAATACTCCCCGTAGGCAAGGGTCAGCCGGCCATCGCTGAATTTCGGGGGCAATGACTCGGCGAAGCGGACTTCTCCTAAGATTCTGTGGTAGACGCCGCGCTCGCTGATTGCTGACTTGGGGATATAAACCGTCTGCTGCCTGTCAGAGCGACTGCGGAACCGGCACCTGCGTACCTGCTTGTCTTTGATAAAGCCGCGCTTGGCTTCTCGGACAGCAATGCAGGCGTCCTTGACAGCAATCTTCTTAATTTGGTAGGGGACGGGTTTTGCCCATTCAGGCAGTGCCCCTAAAATGATAGGCGCAACAGCCATCCAGTTCGCTTTTGTCCCCGGTTCCTGTAAATGTTTGATAGTGGCGTTATAGACGTACCTGGACACGCCAAACCACTGCTTCAAGAGGGCCCTTTGCTCAGGACTTGGGAAGATCCGGAGCTTCCGAGATTTCCTTGCGGTATCGCAATCGCCTGTGCATCCTGCAGCTGTAGCTTGCTTGAGCGAAGCGGCAGACATGCAAGATGGCGAGAATATCCTCTGTGAGCTCGGATTCTGGGCAATGAGCAGGTTGGTTGAGAACCAAGATTTGTCCACCGTTTTGTTTGACCATGAAGTCGAACAGCTCGAATCTTTACCCGCACAGTCAACCACGGCAGGCAACCACAACCGTGAGCTGATCGCCGCGCATAATTCTGACCAGTAGGGACTGCAGTCCTTTGCGCTTGAAGTTGAGCCGGGAGCAAGCATCTTGGACGATTTCGGCTTCGGGGTAGCGCTCTCGCATGAACTGGACTTGACGGGCGAGGTCATCCCGTTGCTTGACTGAACTGACTCGGCAGTAGCAAACAGTGGCAGATGGAGCTGTATCCCCTCCCACCGACCTGATGTCAAAGAGGCGCAGCTGACAAGTGGGCGTGCGGACGCTTTTGATTTTCCCTTCATCTGCGTACTTCCTGAGTGTATTTGGATGCAGTCCCAGAAACTCGACCGCTTTTCTTAAGGAAACGTATGGCCTGAGTAAACTATAGCATACTTGAGCAAGCGGAACGCAAATCGACTGCTGCTGACAGCCTCCTTTACTGACAGGGATAATTAGCAGCTTTGCGCAGCTTGCAGATATAAGGATCGTCTGCCTGCAGCTCCCGGTAAAACTCAGTGCGCTCCTTCGCCGGCGTCACCATCCGTTTGCCCACAGGAGCAGGTGGGGCGTACTGCAGTCCCACATCGTAACCCCACACCCGTGTGGGAGCCCAGTAGTATTGCTGATTTTGAGCAGTTTGGGGTGTCGCCGGCGGCTCCCAAGCATCTTGATCCCAGGGTGCCGTCGCGTAAGTGCTAAAGCTCAGCTGCATCAGAGAGCCAGAGAATTTTAGAGTTTTGTTCTGCCAACTTTCCAGAAACCGGGGAAAGTTTTCCAAACCACCATTTTTCTGATTCAGCCAGGAAGGCACAACGCCACTGACAATAACCGCATTCACCGTTGTATTCGCTGCGGAAATTAAAGTTCTGGTTTGCGAGAAACTCCTGTAGTCGCTGGCGGCGTAGGAAGTGGGATTCCCGTCAGCGTTGTTGTAAAATTTGATTTCGCCATTGCGAAACACCTTGATTGGCCCATCACAGCCCCGGCGGTCCGAGCCGGCATTGGCTGCTGACTTGGTATCGAAAGGATTTTCGCAAATATATCCTTTGATATCGGTCGCGCTTCCAGCAATACCACTCGGGTCCCCTTTCAGGAGGCTGTTGCGGTAAGAAGAAGACACGTTCGTGTTGCGAATCCCGCTTTGGATATTGCCGTCAGCGAAACTGCTAGAAAGGATAGTCACCGCATCGGAAATGATTTCAGCAGGACGCCATGTGTCTGTTCCCGGTCTGGCAAAGCTGGGATTCAAACCAGTCCTGGTGTAGAAATTCCCCCAGCTACTGTCGAGCGTTTGGGTAAATTCCTCCATAGAGCTACTTGTGCTGGCACTCCCGCTGTGGGGGTTGAAATCTCCCTGGATATAAACCGGGTTGTCGGAAATAAACGACAGACCGCTATACTGAGTGTCCTCATTTTGTGGGACGCGCCGCAAATCAAGCCCGTTGCGCAACCGGAACCCGTAAGGACGCCGGTCTGGATCGGGATAGAAATCAACAGGTTTAGGGCTGATGCCCCGTGGCGGCGGACTGTTCTGACAGTCGTTATTGGCGTCCATCAGGCACTGCGGCGGATCTTTCGGACCTGTGGCATCCCAGAGATTCATCGCATTGCTCGCAGTGAATGGATTGCTGCTGTAAGCACTAGAATAAACACTCCACGTTTTGTTCATCACCGGCCTGGCAATCCCGTCCTCCCGCACCGCATCTTCCCGGAAAGCATAGAACAGACTGCTCTTTGGCAGCCAGGTATCCCCGTTGATGGCATTCTGCCGCAGCAGGTTTAAATCCACATCCAGCACCCGCACGCTCATCATCTGCCGGCCATCGAAGATGGCGTCGTCCAGGAAGGGAACTGATATGTTGTTCAGGGATGCGCTTGCATTGGTTGTCCGGTCAGTGATCCTGTTTACCCCCGTATTGTTAGTGAGCTTCGGCAGTTTCCAGTCTGCTAGAGCTCTGGGCAGGAGGGCAATCTTCGCCATGCCATTGTCCGTCCCATCCTCCACACCATTGCTATTCGTGTCTTCAAGGACTTGATAGTTTAAGTTCCAGTTGACACCCTTGGAGTTAGCTGCGTTATAGATGTAGGTGTCAGTGACATAGGGTTCGGCGGTGGCACCGGTGGTGGGTTGGACAGCTGGACTGGTAACATTAGCTGGCGTAGCTGGCGTCACGGGATTTCCCAGGTGGTTGTGGCTGTATTTGGGGAAAAGGTAAAACAGCGAAGGGAATTTGGGGCCGGTCGTTGCTGTCGGGCAGAGCTTCTGCACGATGTTATTATAAGTAGCTGGAACAGAACAGGAATAAAATCCCGATGTTCCTACCACTCCTGTTCCCACTGCCGAATCAAACCCCCGCACTCGATCTCGTTCGACTTGCTCCTTCAGGTGGATGAGCCTGGCTAACTCCTGCTGTGCCGGTGGCAGTGCTGCAATATAAGCATCAGGCAGCATACCTCCTGTTGTTGGTATTCCTGGAATGGTAGTCCCATTGTTGAGCGTAATCGTCGCATCGCCTGGTTTAATTTCAAAGTTCAGGGCGCTGTTCAAAGCCTGCAGCGCTGAATCGTTCCCCGGATTTTGGTAATCATAGTCCTGCAAATAGCTGATATTGTACGCCAGCATCCCCAGCATACCAGCCGCCGTGTGCAGGTTGGACTTATCCGCAATGCTGAGGTTGTCGTAACTTGTCC
>CAZJNL010000054.1:0-2403 GCA_964546515.1 uncultured Oscillatoria sp. | reverse complement strand
GCCGCCGTGTGCAGGTTGGACTTATCCGCAATGCTGAGGTTGTCGTAACTTGTCCCCGCATCCAACCGACGAATCGTTTCCCGCAGGTTGGAAAAGTTCCCCCACATCGTCAAATTAGGATAGGGGTGAACAGTTGTGCTGCTGGTCGGTTCTTGCTTCGGCGGGAAATACCCATCCGGATCGCCGGCAAAATAGGCCAAATTCGTCAAAGCCCTCCTCAGCGGCTGGTTGGCCGCTATAGCAGTCTTAAACGCTGCCTCAGTTTGGGTGGCTCCTGGTACGACGTTAAACTCCCAGCCGTTCGTCCCCTCGCCTGTAAAGAAGTTGGTGAGGATTTCGCTGTTATCATTTCCAAAATCCGCGCCAAAAATAGACGCTGTAGGAGTTGTTTTGGTCTTGAAAGCAGCCGTCGGTTTTCTGAAAACTGTACTATCCTGAAGGGTTTTCGCCGTCCCCGGGTGAACCGTTGTGGCCACAAAAGCCACCGGGAAATAACCGCTGTCGCTGGTGTAGTGATAAACCGCTGTTGCTTGCACTGCAGCCAAATTATCCCGCAGTGTCGTGTACTGCCGAGCCTCATTGCGACGAGTTGTCCCAGTTGTCCCAGCCCAAGCTGGAGTGGTGTTAGTTCCAGTTTCAGTGGTCGCAATAGGGGGCACTAGCGGGTAAAGGTCGCGGTCCGCACCCGCACTGCCCGCACTGCCCGAACTGTCCCTATCCACGTTCCAGCCAAAGGGATTGCCCAGTTCCAGCCGCTGCCCTACAATCAATCGCAGGCCATTAAACCGGGATCGCCGCTCCCAGTAACCGTCCAGACCCACCTTTTCCCCTTCTTTATCGTTCACCGACTCCGGCACGTCTCTCGTCAGTTCTTCAAACCTGTAGTCACTCACTGCTGGTGTTGCTATCTCACTGCCGATTGTACCTTCAGCAGCAGCTTCACACCGGCCAGTTGTCTCATCATAAATTTCTCGGCTGTAAGTTGGTTTGGGCCCGAAACGGTTATCGGCGCGATAGGTATCATCCACATAAGGAGCGCAACTCGATGTCTGAATTACTCGCTTGTTTTTCAGGTCTGGAGCGGCACTAGGATTTAGTTCCCACGTATTATTGTTTATTGGCTTCGATATTCCCTGCGTGTGTAAAGCTAGCCTATCTGTAGAAACGTCAAGTGGGGTTCCCCCTTTCACCCAATGGTTATCCGTAGTCAGGGTAATCGGCTTTTGCTCCAAAGTGTCAATTTGTACATCTTTTGTTGTTTCATATTTCAGAAGCACACCAGCTATCAGCTGTCCCCCGCGCACATTAGGGCTGTTAGGAGTCGGCTTGTCACTTCGCAGAGATAAAACAGAATTGGAGGGATTATCAAAAAAACAAGAACTTGGAGAGCTAATTAAGTAAAACCGTAAGAGCTTTTGATTATTCGGATCGGTCCAGGCAAACATGTTCCCTTGCGTGTGCATCGACCCGTTCCAGTTCAAGCCAGCCCCCGGAGAGATTTCCAAATCGTAGCGGAACCACGCACCCCACTTGTTGCCCTTCTCAAAAGCTCGGTCTTGCTGATACTGAAGTGTGTCTAGCGCTACGTTACCCAGCGCTTTACCGTTGGTAACGCCTTTGGGAAGAGCGATAGCATAAACTTGGAAATTTTTGTACACATACGCACTGCCTCTATTAAACCAGCCCACCGGGTTGCCCCCCACCTGCACTTTGCAGATCTGGTTCGTATTCCCTGTCAAACTCACCAGCGGACCGTTGCGCACGATGAAATTGTCAGCCTTTGTTTTATCGTCTCCCACAGGATTTGTCGCTGCCGGGTCTATGGAAAGATTATTTCTTTCGGCTCTGCTAACGATGGCATAATACGTCACCAGGTCTTCGTCATCGCTGGTATCGCCATCACCATTTTTATCCGTCTCAAACTTCCAGGCAGTCGCTCCCTTTATCCCAGCGTCAAGCGTCACGCCAAGCTCTGTAGGCGTCACCTGAGTTTCATCGGGAAACTTATATGGGCTAGTGTTTAGAATGTCGAAATCTAAACTGCTATCATTGAGTATCAGGGCTTCCAGAACTTTCTCGTCGGGAATGCCTGATTGCAAGCGCGGATCGTTAAACAGGTACTCCAGCTTCGCTTTAGCCCGCTCTATTGCTGGAGTGGCAGCGTTTTTGATTTGCTGCTGCTGTCCCTGACCAATCACCTGATTTGTCCGCGTAAAGGTGCGGAACATAATAGCGCCCACCACCAAAGCCACCACCAACAGCAGCATAGTCACAGTTGGCAGCACAAATCCAGCTTGGTTCCGCCGCCTGCGATTGGCCACTAAAAAATATCGCCATAACCAGCGACCAGTTTGGCAGGTCATGGTTTGGCTGAGTTTGACATTCTACCGAAGCTGGCGCGAC
>CAZJNL010000053.1:0-11971 GCA_964546515.1 uncultured Oscillatoria sp. | reverse complement strand
ACACCAAATTGTGCTTGCGGGCGGTGGGGTTCCCCCCCGGGGGGTAGGGGCCAACGCCCGGGGTTTGGGGGTTTGGGTTTTTGGGTTTGGGGTTTTGGGCAAGGAGTGGGGCTGAAGCTTTTTTCATTTAAACTGCATATATTTGCGCGTTCATTGGGGCGGGGCGCGATCGCCAGAGTAGGGGCGGGTTCACCCGAGATGTCTGTCCGAAGCCGAAATTATCTGTAAAACCGCCCCTAACGCGCGTTGCAAAGATTATCCCTAACCCCGCCCCCACCGCGCCGGGGATAGACGCAATAATTTAAATATGCAAATTAGATACATGATAACCGGACGCCGCCCGCTAAGATCGTATCCGGTGGCATCCTTATTGCATAGGGCTTGCCGAATGCACCTAGATCCGGGCGAGAATTACCAATGCCCGATGCCCGATGCCCGCTGCCAAATACCGCTAGCCTTACAAAACCGATGCAAGCGGACATGATATAAAATGCTATTCGGGGGATGGCCGGAAACTGGGTGCAACCCACAAGCCCGGGATTTTTTGGGCACCGGCACCCCTGAAATAGCTGTTAGCTAGGAGCAACCTAAGTGGATTTATCGCGGATTCCCGCTCAACCGAAACCGGGCCTGATCAACGTTCTGATTGAAATTCCGGCAGGGAGCAAAAACAAGTACGAGTTTGACAAGGATCTGCAAGCCTTTGCCCTGGACCGGGTGCTTTATTCTTCGGTTCAGTACCCCTACGACTACGGGTTTGTGCCCAACACCCGGGCCGATGATGGCGATCCGCTCGACGGTATGGTACTCATCGACCAGCCAACCTTTCCGGGGTGCGTGATTGCGGCAAGGCCCATTGGCATGCTGGAGATGATTGACGGTGGCGACCGCGACGAGAAAATTCTCTGCGTTCCCGACAAAGACCCGCGCTACGCCAACGTCAAATCCCTCAAGGACGTGGCACCGCACCGGCTCGAGGAAATTGCCGAATTCTTCAAAACTTACAAAAATCTGGAAAAGAAAGTAACCCAAATCCTGGGCTGGAAGGATGTCGATACGGTAATGCCTTTGGTGGAACAGTGCGTCAAAGCCGGCAGCAAATAATCAGCCTACAGGACTTAGCCCAGCAATGCCCCATCGCTTACTGCTCCAACTGAGAGATACTATGGGTATTCAACCGAACGTCATATCTCTGTGGGGTATGTTTGCCTGACCGGCCAGTGTGCCCGGGCAATTTTCACAGGCAGCCGGTCAGCCGTGACCGGGACTGCCTGACTGTCTGGCCCCTGAGAATCCCACACCGGCACAGCTCGCGCCTGCTTTGACAAAGTTTGCTGACCTCAACACCGTTGCAGGTATGTTAGAAAGTCTCTTGATATTCCTGCCACTGGCCTGAAGGGGTTTAGTGGGGGCCGGTCAGAGCTAGGTTGCTAAAACAGCCCTATTCTCTAAGGATTAAGCTAAAAACCCCACACTTCCCCTGGATATCCAGAATGGACTCACTCAAGTCTGGCATTAATTTTAGCAGGCGAGGTTGTTGCTTGCCTACAGAAGTTGACAGGTTTGACCGCTTCGCTCCGGTCAGCTATTTATCCCGCCATAACTAAAGCGCTGTGGTGGGGGTCTTCCAGGCCAAAAAGATAAAAGTGATGCAACGCTTGGAAACAGTTGCAGCCTGCTTGACCCCAGTTTGTTTGATTCGGCCTGAGTGCGGGTTCAGGGCCAGATAGAGCCGCCGCAGCGGCAAACGAGATATCTTAGAAAAGAAACCTTGTGCTTGACAAGACGTTGATTCTCCACAGAGGGTAGGGTCTGTTTTTAGCCGAGGGTGACGATTTCGGGTGACTGAAATGCATCGCACGCTTCTTTTGGCCAAAATTCATCATTGCACGCTAACGGCTGCCAACCTGGACTACATGGGCAGTATCAGTATTGACAAAAGCTTATTGGATGCTGCCGGCATATTGCCCTACGAGCAAGTGCAGGTGGTCAACGTGGCCAATGGGGAGCGGCTAATTACCTACGCCATCGAGGCACCAGCCGGTTCAGGGGCGATTGAACTCAATGGCGCGGCGGCGCGTCTGGGGATGAAAGGCGACGTGGTGATTGTCATGGCTTACGCACAGCTCACCCCAGAAGAACTGAAAACCCACTCGCCCAGGGTGGTTTTGGTGGACGAGCGCAACCGTCTTGTCAAAATTCGCTCTTACAATGAACTGTTAACCGCAGGCTAGCCTAATTCCTAAAGATGCCAGATATTCATCCACCGGCAAGAAGTCCAGAGCCTTGTGATGGGAAAGCCAGTATGGTGACGAGCCCTCTGTCCGAGTTCGCTGTCCAGTTCTGGGGGGTGCGGGGCAGTATTCCCACCCCCGGAAAAGAAACCGTTCGCTACGGTGGCAATACCTCTTGTGTGGAAATGCGCGTGGCGGGCAAACGCCTGATCTTTGATGGCGGCACGGGGTTGCGGGTTCTGGGGAAAACCTTGCTGTCGCAGATGCCGGTGGAAGCCCACATGTTCTTTACTCACTCCCACTGGGACCACATTCAGGGGTTTCCATTTTTTATCCCGGCCTTTGTCCCGGGCAATCGCTTCCACATCTACGGGGCGGTTGCGCCTAACGGGGCAACTTTCAAACAGCGTCTGTCTGACCAGATGCTGCACCCCAACTTTCCCATCCCGCTGCAGGGGATGCGCTCGGAGATGAAGTTCCACAACGTTCGCCCGGGCGAACTCTTGACCCTCGACGAGATTACGGTTGAGACGGCTTTGCTCAACCACCCCAGCACGGCGACGGGTTATCGGGTGACTTGGCGGGGGCGCACTGCTGTCTACTGCACGGATACGGAACATTTCCCGGACCGCATGGATGAAAATGTGCTGCATCTGGCCCGCGGGGCGGATTATTTTATTTATGACGCTACCTATACGGATGAGGAATATCACCACCCCAAAGCCCCGAAAGTGGGCTGGGGGCACTCGACTTGGCAGGTGGGGGTGCAAGTGGCACTGGCTGCCGGTGTTAGGAATCTGGTCATCTTTCACCACGATCCGTCTCACGACGATGATTTTTTAGATGATGTGGAAGCTAAGTTACAGCAAGTTTTTCCTAATGGATTCCTCGCTCGCGAAGGGATGATTCTTAAGTTGGTTTGAGATACTGGTTAGTGGCTAGTGGGGCGCGTTTATAGATATCCTCAGCTGCCAGTTCTGGATATTGCTAAACCCGCCCCCACCGGCTGATATTATGTTTGATAGATTAAGCGACAATGAAGATTGAGGGGGAGAGGGGGAGAGGGGGAGAGGGAGATTAAAATTAATGTTAGGGGCAATGAACTGGAGATGAGAGGGGAGTCAATTAATCGCCGCATTGAAAAACCCGGTTTCTTCAAGAAACCGGGTTTTTTTAACTGTCGTCTCTGACGCCTGGTTAATGAACCCTAAGATTTGCAGGGGCGGGGCAAGCAGATATCCTCAGCAGCAGGTGCGGGATATTGGTAAACTCGCCGCTGCGAAACTCCCTATTTTTATTAGGAGGAATTGAGCGAGACATGAACTCAGCAATTTTCGACAGCTAGAACGGGAGCGCCCCATAGAGGGCCGGCACAGGCATTTTAGCCTGTGCTGCAGCTGTTGACTAGATGATGGTGAAATTCTCCCCGGTGAGGTTAATTTGCACGCCATTGAGAGTGGCAAGCAGCTCATTACTGTCGGTGACAGTAATTAAAGTCCCGCTATTGCTAGCGGTAATTGTCAGCGGCTCGAAAGTTAAACCGCCGGCTAATGCCAGGGAATCTGTGCCAGTTACAAAGTCAGTGATTATATCACTACCTTTGCCTGCTGTCAAGACAAATTTATCAGCACCGGCACCGCCAGTGAGGGTGTCGTTGCCGATGTCGCCATAGAGTGTATCATCCCCGGTATTGCCGGTGAGGATGTCGGCGTCTTTACCGCCAAAGAGGTTATCGTTGCCGGTGCCGCCATCAAGGGTGTCATCCCCCTTGCCGCCAAACAGCAAGTCGTTGCCGTCACCGCCACTGAGGGTATCGTTGCCGATATCGCCAGAGAGGATGTCGTTGCCAGAGTTGCCGGTGAGGATGTCATTATCTTGACCGCCAAACAGGGTGTCCTCACCGAGTCCGCCATCAAGGGTGTCATCCCCCTTGCCGCCAAACAGCAAGTCGTTGCCGTCACCGCCACTGAGGGTATCGTTGCCGATATCGCCAGTAAGCAGATCGTTGCCCAATCCGCCACTGAGGTTATCGTCGCTAGCATTGCCGGTGATGATAACGTCACCGCTATTGTCTGTGCCGGTGCTCCCGGTGGTGTCGGGAGTCGGAGTCGGCGTCGGGATTGGTGCCTGCGTCGGAGTCGGAGTCGGCGTCGGAATGGGTGCCTGCGTCGGAGTCGGTGCCGGCACCGGCGTCGGAGTCTGCGTAACTGTCAGATCAAAAGTATCGGCAACTGCCGCACCGGCACTGTCAGTCGCCGTCACCTTAATACTGAGATTGCCGACATCCTGATTTGCCTGTGTGCTTCCTCGATTTGGTGCGGGTTGCGGGGTTGAATGTCAGCCATGCCGGTAAAGCCGAGTTGTCCGCGCGGGTGGCATTATACGTTAAACTTTCTCCCGCGTCAACATCCGCGAAGGTGTTGGCGGGGAAAGTAAAACTGAAGGCGGTATCTTCTGTCGCCGACTGGGTAACAATCGGATTCGCTACGGTTGGCGCATCGTTAACCGGAGTAACAGTAATATTGAAAGTCGTTGCGCTCAAACTCCCACCGGCACCGTCAGAGACAGTAAAGGTGAAACTGTCGGAAGTCGTTTCCCCGCCATCGTGGGTGTAAGTAAGATTGCCCGAATTAATGTTAGCTTGGGTGAAAGTGCCATTCACCGCAACAGCAGTGCCGCTTAAATTCAGCGTGCCATTATCCGGCTAATCCGTTACGGTATAAGTCAATTCAGCCGCCAATTGCTCAGCTCAGTATCCGTAACATTGAGAACTTTATTGGCAATTGCTTGAGTCGCCGCGCCTTCCGCAACAGTCAACCCGGCGTTGGTGGCAATTACAGGCGGGTTGTCGTTATCCGCAATTGTCAATTGAGCAGTCGCGGTTGCCCCCTGGTTGTACGTTGCGCCATCCGTGAGGGTGATGCTGACTGTCTCATTCGCATCAATAATGACATCATTGATCGGTGTCACATCAATCGTCTTGCTGGTTTCCCCCGCCGCAAAAGTGACGCTTCCCGACAAGGCAGTGTAATCGTCGCCCGCTGTGGCAGTACCCCCCACCGTATAGTTTACTGTCAGGCCGCCATCAACTGCCGGTTCGCTGAGGGTGAGGGTAAAGGTGCCATCTGTGCCGCTTTCTGCTGGGGAGGTGCCGGCGGTGATGCTGACTTTGATGGCATTCTCGTAGAACTTGACAGTGCCGTCATTTGCCCCTATTATGGCGTCTAAATCCCGAGCGCCGTCAATGTCTGCAAAGGTGAGTTTGCTCAAGCTACCCACACTCACGCCGTCAAAGGGGTTGTCGGTGCCGGTGACTTCCGTGAAAGTGCCGCTTGAGTTGCGGTAGAAGTTGATATTGCCGTCATATTTCCCTATTATGGCGTCTAAATCCCCATCCCCGTCTATGTCTGCAAAGGTGGGGGAGCTGCTATTACCCACATCCACGCCGTTAAAGGGGTTGCCGGTGCCGGTGACTTCCGTGAAAGTGCCGCTTGAGTTGCGGGAGAAGTTGATATTGCCGCCATTTTCCCCTATTATGGCGTCTAAATCCCCATCCCCGTCTATGTCTGCAAAGGTGGGTTTGCTGGAGCCACCCACACTCACGCTGTTCAAGGGGTTGCCGGTGCCGGTGACTTCCGTGAAAAGTTGCCATAAGCGATGCCTCTCCATTAATAGATTATTTGTTCCAAGTCAGGCTTCCCGTGTCGCGTCTCCAAGACGCCAGTGGGTGCACAGGAGCGACGCCTGTGCTACATCTCTAAGAGCTGATTTATAAAGAAAAAGTGAAGCCAAAAGAAACCGGGTTTCTTGTGCTGGGTCAGCCGGAAAAACTCAGGCATCCTACAGAAGAAACCCGGTTTATGGCCACCACTCTGGCTTAACAATTACTTTATAAATCAGCTCTAAGGCGTAGTCCAGGCGGATCGCCTGGACTCCAGGTTTTTCACTCCCGCAACCGCTTCACAGACTGGCGCGATTCGGAAAGTCCAGTCAAATAATCTTTCAACCGGCGGTTAACAAATTGCAGCATCTGCGCGTTCTCCCTTGCCACAGCAAAAGTATAATAAGGAACCGAACCGGCTATTTGCCGTTTAATCGACTCTGCCAGCAGAGACACCCCCCGCCCCAGTTTCTGGAATTTCTCCCGCACGAATAAGGTAGAATACCTAATCGTGTCAGGAGCCACCCGGTGGTTGACGCACCAGCCAATAATTTCGCCATTATACCTCAAAACGAGACTGTTGACCTGCTCAATTCTGGAGTCATCGCTAAAAGGAAAAAGCGAGGGGGTATCCCACTGCCCTGGCAGGATTTCTTGTTTTTCGGTGGGCGTTAATTCGCTCCAGGGAAACACAGTAAATGCCGCCGGCAGTGGGTGTTTGTGCAGCCAGGGCGCTGCGGCAATTTTATCGGTTGTGGTTTTCACCAACAGGTATGTGGTTTGCGGCGGCTGCCAGTTCAATTTTTTCAGCAGGGGTTCTAGCGCTTGGGCGGTTATCGAGGTAACTTGGTAAGACAGTATAACTTACCGGCAGCCATTTTCGGCAAGTCCCTTTTCCAGATATCTCACCAAGTTCGTTCCGATTCCCTGGTGCCGGCACTCTGGGGCGACAAACAGGGATATTATCTCGGCTGTCTTGTATTCAGCCCTAATCTCCGCAAATACAAACACCACAAGTGTTTCGGCAACCGAGGCGGAAACCGCCAGGATTTCTCCGCGCTGCTTTTGTTTCTGCCAGCGCTTCTTCAGACTGGGAAATGTCAGGGCGTCGTACTCGATGGAATTTGCCGACGTCAGGTGGTAAACCATCTGGTACTTGACTTTTGCCGGTATTTTTGCTTGCAGTTGTTGTGGGGGAGACTGTGGGGGAGACGCGATAAATCGCGTCTCTACAAGAGGGTTTCCCCCCCCTCTCCCCTTGTGGGCGCTGGGGGGTAATACCGGCATGAGTCGGCAGAGCCGATACCTGTGCTTTCCCAGCCTTAGCCTGGGAAAGAGATCCACTCGCCCCCTCCCCGCTGGCAGGGAGGGGGTAGAGGAGTGGGGTTATCCCCCCCATACCCCCAACAGTAGGTCTTGTAAAGACTATCCCAGAGGAGCCTTCAAACGTGAGAAAACGCTCTATTTCATCGCCCTGGAATCCCAGCGCCATTGGTAGCCGCACCCCAGAGAGTACCGCCACGTCGAAAAGTTCTTTGATTGCGCCTTTCAGCTGCAGCCAGCCAACGGCTTTCCCGGCTGTCAAGTCAACGACGATCAAGCCGCAGCGAGCCCCCATTTTATATGTGGCCAACCGCTCGTCGAGGGCCAAACCGGCAAAATTCTGGTTTCTGGGTTGCGACATGCCGACGATGGCGTAGTTGCCGTAAAATACCAGCCCCCGCACAAAACCGAGGCAAAAGACGACCGGCTAGAATTGGCCTTTTTCCATGCCCACATAGCCAAAATCGCCGCTGCCGGAGTTGAGCAGCCACAGTTTGCCCGGGTAAAATCGGGGTGAGTGGGGCATAGACAAGCCGGTGCAGACAATTTCGTTAGTGCGCACGTCAATGACTGCGCCGCCGGAGTGCCGGTTTTGCCGCCAGCCGGCTGCGGTGTCGGTGCAGCTGCAAACGGTGACATAAGCGGGTTTTCCATCTGCGATCGCCAATCCGTTGAGGTGGCACTTGTCTTCAGGCACCAGTTTGGAGATAAAGAGGGGCTTCCACAGAGGGGTGAAGCTGTGCTTGGGGTGGAGGGTAGCCAGGCAGCTAAATAAGGTGTTGACGAAGGCTTGCCGCCCCTGCCCCCCCCCTAAAAAAGGGGGGGATTGCTTCGAGCTCCCCCTTTTCTAAGGGGGGGTGGGGGGGATCTGTTACGACGACTTCGTGGGTGTTCAAATCGCCTGTGGTGTGCGCGATGCGGGGTACATAAAGCTTGTCAGACCCGTCGGGCAAGCTCGCCGGCAGCCAGGATGTTGTCTAGCTGCTCAAGTTGATACCGCGTACTTGTATATAGATGTTCTGGCGTGGCAAAAAGCCCCATTGCCCTGTCGAATAGCCGCTCAAAGGCAGAAAGTCGCCCATCTGGTTTTAAACCAATGAGGAAGAGCCGGTTGGTTTGGTAGGTGGTGAAGGCGAGACTGAGCTGTATCTGGCGCAACCAGTCGGGGAATTCGCGGGAGCTGGAAATCTCCTCCGGCGCAGAGGGAGTTGATGGGGAGCTGAGCTGTTGCATTCCTTTAGTCAATATAAACAGGGCTGAAAATTTAACAATTTTTTTACCCCCTGTAAAATTCTTATGGGAAGTCTAAAAAATGCCTCTGTCAAGTGATTTTATTTTTTCCCCTATGTGGTATAATCCCAACCGGCTTTAGTCCAACCAGATTTCGGGAGAACATGCCCTGCGCCCCATGCCCTACGCCCCGTCTGATAAATCGCGTTTAATATCGTATATAAACGCGATTCATCGCGTATCAACGACTCTCCTGCAGCCACATATTGCGGAAAGCCTCTTCCAGATGCCGCACAAACTGTCGGGGGTTAAACAGAGGGGCGGTGCTGGAATTTTCTGCCAGCTTGCGGCGAATCGCAGCCAATTCATCCAGATTATTTCCCAGGTGCACCGCACGTCGCTCGTATTCTTCCCGACGGGTGCAAATCATTTCTGGCAGCAAAGCGGCGGCGCAGATACTGGCACCCATGCGAGAGGCATAGGTATTTCCGGGGAGGGTGAGCACCGGCACTCCCATCTGCAAAGCGCCTATCGCTGTGCAGCCGCCATTGTAAACAAAGGTATCCAAAAACAAATCGGCGAGGCGATACCGCGCCAAATATTCCGACATTGGCAAATTCTTAGAAAAAACGAGGCGATTTGTTTCCACGCCGCGCTTGACGGCTTCCCGGTGGAGATTCTCATTAGAGGCGTTAGCACTTTCCGAAAGCCACAGCACGCTTCCGGAAGCTGCAAAATCCGCGCCCACACGTCAAAAACTTGGGGTTCAATTTTTTCGTGCCGGTTGAAGCAGCAAAACACCCTCTCCGACGCCGGCAGCCCAAATTCAGTCCGCGCCATCTCTTTCTCAGAAATCTCCACCGGCGAAGCCACAAAGCCGTGCGGCAAGTAAGCAACCTTTTCCGCACAGCAGGCGGCGAGTTCTTCAGAAATGAGCCACTTATCCCCAATCAGGTACTGGATAAACTCGCCGCCCATTGTATCGGGATAGCCCAGATAGAGGCACTGTACGGGTGCCGGCTGCAAGGCGAAAATCTCTGGGCGGGAATGGGTGGTGTAGCCGGCTAAATCGACTAAAATGTGAATGCCATCTGCCATAATGCGGCGGGCGGCATCTTCTGAAGACATGCGGGAAATATCCGCAAACACATCGCACCCCGCCCGGATACTGGCGGTAATCTCATCTTCCTTATCCACCAAATAATAGGCGTAAACCTCGAACTCATCCCGACTGTGATGCTGGAAAATTTCGTGAATCAAAAACCCGACTGGATGACTGCGGAAGTCTGGCGAGACATACCCGACGCGCAGTTTGGCAGGAGTTGCGGCGCTGGGCTTTTTCAACTGACTCTTAAACTGGCTCAACCGGCTTTTAGCTTCGCTCACCGACTGGCTGAGAAGCCGTGCGCAATAAGTTCCTGCAGCCGCGTGCAAGGCAACCGGCACGGGAAAGAAATTCAGCGTTAAAGGAGACAGCCCCACCTGCTTTTCGCTGTTCAGATGAGCTTCTGTGCGGCTAATCAATTCTCGCACCATCTCGTCGTATATCCGCCAGTCGCACAGTCTCAGGTGCAGGAGGCTGAAGCGGTAAAATACGTCAATTGCCTCTGGCTTTAGTGCCATAGATCGCTGCATGCAGGAAAACGCTTCTTCCAATTTGCCCTGAAACTCCAGCAAAGTGCCCAAATTGGCGTGCGCCTCCGCCAAATCCGGTTGAAGTTTCAGGGCTTTGCGGAAAGCCACCTCCGCCAAATCCATTTCGCCGCGAGACTGCAGCGCCACTCCCAAGCCATTGTAAGGCGCGGCGAAGTCGGGCTGGGAGCGGATGGCGGTGCGAAAGCAGTCAATCGCCTCTGCGACGCGCTTTTGTCGCCAGTACAAATTGCCCAACTCGAAATGCGCCTCCGCCCAGTCGGGTTTGATTGCAATCGCTTGCCGGTAACAGCGCTCCGCTTCCTCCATCCGCCCCGCAAGGGCGAGCAGCTTGCCGAAATTTCCGTATGCTATAAGCAAATCCGGCTGCAAGCTTATTGCTCGCTCGTAACCGGCAATTGCCGAGTCAATTTCTCCGCGCATCTGCAGCAGAGAAGCTAAATTGCAGTGAGTGACTGCCAAATTGGGATTCAGGCGAATCGCCTCCTGAAAGCAGGCGACAGCTTCATCTAATTTCCCCAGCGCTTGCAGCGTAGTGCCCAGATTGTTGTGGGCTGCAGCGAAATCGGGCTGCAGGCGAATGGCAGAGCGAAAATAGCCGGCGGCTTTTTCCAGATCGCCCTTTGAGAAGTTTGGCTTCTTGGAAGTAGATTTGAGCTGCTTGTTTGTGATCGGACATTTTGGATTTTGGATGCAAGGATTTTGGATTTCCCTCGTTCCCAGCCTCAGGCTGGGAACGCGACTCTGGAGGCTCTGCCTCCTTTCGACTATATGCAGATTAAAAGCCTAACAGCTTAGAGCGCCAATGTAAGAATTAGGAGTGATTGAGCGGATAAGAGATTTTCTATGAAATTGGAACCGGATCTTGAGAGGATTGTCAGCGCTTCGCTGCTGCGGTTGCGGATGAAGTCTCCTTTTTTCGCTACGCTGGCGCTATTTACCCATTTCCAAGCTACGCAGACTTTGACCACGGCAGCAACTGACGGGAAAGATATTTTTATCAACCCGGATTTTGTGCGATCGCTAAGCTCACCTGAAGTGGACGGTTTGTTGCTGCATGAAGTGCTGCACGCCGCGTTGCTGCATGTAGTGCGCCGGGGGGAGCGGGAGCCAACCCTCTGGAATATTGCCGCTGATATTGTGGTGAATGGGATGATTGTCGGGCAGCCCGGATTTGAACTCCCCGCTGGCGGCATTCGCAATCGGCAGCTCGAACACCTGAGCGTCGAGGAAATTTATGAAATACTGCTTAAGAATACCACATTTTACCAGATTAGTCAACTGGATTTGTTAAGTCAGGCTCCAGCTGACGCATCAGGAGACGGCAGTGCCGGCGAGACGCAGGCAGGTTCTGGAAGCGACACCGGCTCTATAAATAAAACCAAACAAGCCTCTCTGGAAACGCACTGGAAAAATGCTATGCAGCAGGCTTTGGTTGTGGCTCGCTCCAGCAACAGCCAGGGAAGTGTGCCGGCTGGGATGCAGCGAGAACTGGGGGCATTAACTCGGGCGCAGCTCGACTGGCGCTCGTACCTCTGGCGCTATTTGGTGCAAACTCCCACCGATTTCACCGGCTTCGATCGCCGATTTATCGGGCGCGGACTTTATTTGGAAGCGCTGGAAGGCGAATCCGTAGAGGTGTTTGTCGCAGTCGATACCAGTGGCTCCGTTGGGGATGGCGAAATGCGGATGTTTCTCAGCGAAGTCTTGGGAATTCTCAGCGCTTACCCCCACCTGAAATGCGAATTGTACTATGCTGATGCGGACGCTTACGGACCCTATTCCCTGACACCAGATAGCTCCATCCCAAAGCCGGTGGGCGGTGGCGGCACCTCCTTTGTCCCGTTTTTTGAGAAAGTCAGCGCCAACA
>CAZJNL010000052.1:10061-12017 GCA_964546515.1 uncultured Oscillatoria sp. | reverse complement strand
GCTGGCAATTACGCTCAACCGAGTGCCGGTTCCTCAAGCCATCTTGGTGCTGGGCGGGGATTTTAGCCGAATGATCTTCGCGGCTCAGTTCTGGCGAAAGCACCCCAATCTAGAGATTTGGGTGTCGGAAGACCGCCAAATTATGCAGGATCTCAGAATATTTTTCCAGAAATCAGGGATTCCGGAACAGCAAATCCACTACGATATCTGTGCGACGGATACGGTAACGAACTTTACCTGTACGGTTAAAGATTTTGCGGAGCGGGAGATAAGCCATCTCTATTTGATCACCTCGGACTATCACATAGCGCGATCTCTGGCGATTGCTACCATAGTTTTGGGCAGTCGCGGGATTGCTGTGACGCCGCTTTCTGTGCCTTCAGAGGGGCAGCCATCGGACTCCCTGTTGCGAATTGTGCGGGATTGCCTTCGCTCTGCGCTTTGGATAGTGACTGGGCGCACCGGCGCGAGCTTCAACCCTCGCCTCAACTCGGGAAATCTGTACAATCTGAATTAGGCTGTTTGCAGTGAGGACTTTAGTCCTCAAAGCCGGTGAGTTGGGGAGCATCCCATTTTTGTTTACCCATCTCTTGTAGGACAGGCAAGATGCCTGTCCCAGAGCCATTTTTTTGCACAGGCGAGACGCCTGTGCTACATAAAATGATAAATAGACTTACAAAATCGGGATGCTCCCGTGAGTTGAGGCGATATATTATTATTAAGTTAGTTGATTGCGCCCTTGCATGTGTTTACCAGATTACGACCTGCTGTTTGCAACCATAGAAGAGTTAGTGCTGCACCACTCACCCAGCGGTGTGGAGGGAGAAATTGACCGGCTGTTAATCAAGCGATTTGCCGAATTGGGAGTGGAGGTTTGGCTCGATCCCGCCGGCAACGCAATCGCTAAAATCGCCGGTGCCGACAGCGGGCGAGCCATCGCCATCACCGCCCACAAAGACGAAATTGGCGCAATTGTCAAGACAGTTGGCGAGGAAGGGCGGGTGGAAGTGCGCAAGTTGGGCGGCTCATTTCCTTGGGTTTATGGCGAGGGAGTGGTGGATTTGCTGGGAGACGCGGAAACGATTAGCGGCATCCTCAGCTTTGGATCGCGCCACGTCTCCCACGAATCCCCCCAAAAAGTCCTGCAAGAGGAAGCTCCCCTGAAGTGGGAGAATGCCTGGATAGAAACAAAACGCACAGCCTTTGAGCTAGAAGCCGCCGGCATTCGACCGGGAACCCGCGTCGTGGTGGGCAAGCACCGCAAGAAGCCGGTGCGCCTGAAGGATTATATTGCTAGCTACACCCTGGATAACAAAGCGTCCGTGGCCATTTTGCTGGCCCTGGCCCATCTGGTGAAAAAACCGCCGGTGGATATCTATCTGGTGGCTTCCGCTAAGGAAGAGGTGGGAGCGATTGGGGCGCTCTACTTTGCCAACCGGCAGCCGGTGGAGGCGCTGATTGCTTTGGAAATTTCTCCCCTGGCTGGAGAATATCCTATTAAAGATGGGGAAGTGCCGGTGCTCCTGTCCCAGGATGGCTATGGCATCTATGATGAAGACTTGAATGGCCAGTTGCGGCAAGCCGCCGGTCGGGCGGGGGTGCCGGTGCAGCTGGCGGCGATTAGCGGATTTGGCAGCGACGCCTCGATCGCCATGAAATTTGGCCATGTGGCCCGTGGGGCTTGCCTGGGGTTCCCCACCCAAAACACCCACGGCTATGAGATAGCCCATTTGGGGGCGATCTCCAACTGCATCCGCATCCTGCAAGCCTACTGTCAAGGCCCGCATTAGGGTGGCCAATGGCCGCTCTGCCTGCTCCCAGAAGAGCCGAAAAAATTTTTTGAAAAATTCTCTGAAAAAGTATTGACAGAACCGGCGAGATTAGTTAACCTATAAAAGGTGCGAGACGAGCGCCCTCCCCACAAGGAGCCAGCGACGCGCCCCCATCGTCTAGAGG
>CAZJNL010000052.1:0-9961 GCA_964546515.1 uncultured Oscillatoria sp. | reverse complement strand
CCTAGGACACCTCCCTTTCACGGAGGCGACGGGGATTCGAATTCCCCTGGGGGTACTAAAATTGAATAAGCTTGGCAGAACGGTGAACGCGCCCCCATCGTCTAGAGGCCTAGGACACCTCCCTTTCACGGAGGCGACGGGGATTCGAATTCCCCTGGGGGTATCAAAAAAGTAAAAGTAGGGTGGGCAGAGCCCACTTTACAGTTTTTACCGAAACCCTAACCTGTCATAAACAGAAACCAGTGAGGTTTTAGATGATTACTGAAGACACACCTAAAATAGAAAAAATTGCCATAGAAACGCAAACAATAGCTGTGGCAGCTACATTTACGGCTGAGCCAATAGAAGAATCTTTAGCATTTTGGATTTCAGAATTACATCTGCCTCTAAAAATTGAATTTGCTCCCTACAACCAAGTATTTCAACAGTTATTATATCCAAGTAGTTTGCTGAATCAGAATAAAAATGGGATTAACTTAGTTTTAGTAAGGTTAGAAGATTGGCAAAGAGTTGATGACCATCAGAAAGTTAATGAAACTGATGGCAAAGATGCTTCGGAAAAGATTAGAAGAAATGCGAATGACTTGATAGCTGCATTGAAGTCGGTAGTATCGCGATCGAAAACTCCTTATCTACTTGCTTTGTGTCCCTCATCCCCGGAAGTTTTGGCGGATAGCAAGCAAAAAGAATTTTTCCAAGAAGTAGAAATAGCGATTATTTCGGAGTTGAGTGAAGTTAGCGGTTTATATTTTATCACGGAAAGAGAATTATCGGCTTATCCGGTAGAAAACTATTACGATCAACAAGCGGATAAGCTAGGACATATACCATTTACACCTCTTTATTTTACAGCTTTAGGAAGTGCGATAGCACGTAAAATTTACGCCATCAAATCTAATCCTCACAAAGTAATCGTTCTCGATTGTGATAACACTTTATGGAAAGGAGTGGTAGGCGAAGATGGAGTAATGGGAATCGAAATTTCCCAGGATTGGAAGACGCTACAAGAATTTATGGTAGCGCAACAAAGCGCGGGGATGCTAATCTGTTTGTGCAGCAAAAATAATGAAGCTGATGTGGAAGAAGTATTTGAAAAGCGGCTAGATATGCCTTTGAAAAAAGATCATGTCGTATCTTCTCGAATTAACTGGATGCCCAAATCAGAGAATATCAAATCTTTGGCGCAAGAATTAAATTTGGGATTGGATAGCTTTATTTTTATCGATGATAATCCAGTGGAATGCGCGGAAGTCCAAGCTAGTTGTCCCGAAGTATTAACGCTTCAGCTACCATCTAATAATATACCGCAATTTTTAAATCATGTTTGGGCATTTGATCGCTTAAATGTCACCTCCGAAGACAAACAGCGCACCGAACTTTACAAACAGAATTTAGAACGCGATCGATTTGCCAAAGATGCACTGACAATTACCGATTTTATCGCCGGATTGGGATTAAAAATCGATATCTCCGAGCCCGATATTTCTAAGTTGCCGAGAGTCTCTCAACTAACACAAAGGACTAACCAATTTAACTTTACCACAATTAGGCGATCGGAAACCGAAATTCAACAAATATTGCAATCTGGCTGCGAATGTCGCATCGTAGAAGTAAGCGATCGATTTGGAGATTACGGTTTAGTTGGCGTGCTTATTTTCTCCTCCAGCGAAGATGCAATTAAAGTAGATACATTTTTACTTAGTTGTCGCGTTTTGGGAAGAGGAGTTGAGCATCGGATGCTTTACCAACTAGCAGAAATTGCCAAAGAACGCGGACTAAATAGGATCGATGTCACCTACATTACCACCCAAAAGAATCTACCAGCACTCAATTTTTTAAACAGCGTTGGTACAGATTTCAAACAAAGCACCGATAACGGCTATCAATTTAATTTTCCAGTTGAATTTGCCGCCGCTATTTCCTACACTCCCGGAGGCGAAGAAGTAGCTGCGGAAACTTCCGAAGTAAAAGCTGCCGTTGCGAAAGGTACTGTCACCATTCAAACCGACAAATCAGCCCGTTTGGGAAGAATTGCCAACGAACTTTGCCATCCCGATCGAATGCTCCAAATAATCGAATCCCAACAACTAAAAAATCTCCAAAATCAGCAATCTTTCCTCGCACCTCGCAACGAAACTGAGCAAAAATTAGTCGAAATTTGGGGAAAATTATTACGAGTTGATCGAGTTGGTATTCAAGACGACTTTTTCGATTTGGGTGGCAGTTCTTTAATTGGCGTTAATTTATTTGCTCAGATTGAAACAACTTTTAATCAAAATTTACCTTTAGCGACGCTATTGCAAGCTTCCACGATTGAAAAGTTAGCTAAAATTATCGTTCGGCAAGAAGAAATAGTTTCTTGGTCGCCCGTAGTCGCATTGCAACCAAAAGGTAACAAACCACCTCTATTCTGTCCTCACGCCGCTGGCGGAAACGTTCTAATTTACCGCAATTTAGCGCCTTATTTAGGAGAAGACCAACCTTTATACGGATTGCAACCAAAAGGTTTAGATGGTAAAGAAGCGCCTTTAACTAGCTTTGAAGACATCGCTGATTACTACTTAGAAGCTATGCGTACCATTCAACCAAAAGGGCCATATTATTTAGCAGGTTTGTCCAGCGGTGGTAAACTAGCAATGGGAATTGCCCAAAAATTAATCGAGCAAGGTGAAAAAGTGGCTTTCCTAGCTATGTTTGATACTTATGGCCCAGGTTATCCCCAATTGATGCCAGCTACCTCAGTATCTCGTTATGTACTAATTCTTATCAGGCAAATCATTGACAATCATTGGAATAATTTACTGCTGTTAGAACCAAAACAACGAGTCGAATACCTGTGGGAAAAAGTGAATATTATTCCACAGGAAATAATGAAAATGATCCGCGAATATTATTGGCGGACTGGCAAGAAATTACCCAGTGCTTTGCAAAAAGTTCAGGAAGCTAACCGCAAAGCAGAGAAAAAATACAAACTCAAAGTATATATTGGTAAATTAACTCTATTTCGCGCTAAACAACAGCCATTGGGATGCGTTCCCGATCCTTATTTAGGTTGGGGAAATCGAGTAACTGGAGGAATAGAAATACAAGATGTAACTGGCTATCATGCAGGGTTAATTGTAGAACCTCACATCCGTACTTTAGGGCCAAAAATGAAAGTTTGTTTGGAAAAAGCACAAGCTGAAGCAGCAATGGAAGTGGGGAATTAATATTAGCTTTTAGCAGGAGGCGGAGCCTCCACAACTTTCCAGGCTGAGCCTGGGAACTAGAAAAAAGATTCGTTATGGGTTGTGCTGCTACCCATTGACGAACCACTAACGAGCCTCTGGGGTGTATTAGTTCAGACACTACATTAGTATCAAGTATAATCATAGAAGTCTTCAAAATTAGGTGGTTCGCGTAATGGTTCTCTAGCGATAGTCGGCAGTTCAAAATCTCCAAAATGAGCAAAACGTCGCTCGATAGCTAAGGCAAGATTTAAGGGTTCGATAGTGTTTTCTGTCAAGACAGCGCGGAGGATTTCTTTAGCTTCTTCTTCCAGGGATCGTCCATAATATTCTGCTCGTTTTTGCAGGCGATTTTTCAGGCGATCGTCAAAGTTTTGAATCGGGATATTGTGCGTAGTAGATTCAATTGGTAAAGCTCCATTTTTGGGGAGCTACAATATCAGGTTAACATGGTGTTATTGTTTCACTTGCGATAGATTTCACTGCCCCGCATACAGACTGCTGGGTAATGTAGAGCGAGCGCGCTAAAATATCCCCAAAACCCGACCTATCATAATTCCCATCATGCTCAGTGCCGCTGTCACTGACAAGGGGCAAATTACCCTTGTTGCTAACCGTCGGCGAGAAACCAGGTTTCTTATTCCCCAATGCGTCTCCCATCTTAACAGCCCTCCACTTCTCCTCCCTCTGCGCCCTAGCGGTCGTGCGGTTCATAAAAATAAATTTGTTATTTCTCAGCCAGCTTGTCCAATTTTTCCCTAACCGCCAAATCGATTAAAGAGCGCAGCAAAGCCAAAAACCCCGCCCCAGAAAGAGCAAAAGCCGCAAAAGCCCCGACTTTGTAAGTAGTTCCTACCAGCAGCACCGCACCAGACAGCAAAGTAAATCCAGTCAAACAGGCATAAATCAAACTTTTAATAGCCAGATTAATGCGTTTCAGGGTGCGTTCAGTCTCAATTGCTCGCACGCGCACCACCAACTCACCCCGCTCAATGCGCTCTTCCAAGCGCCGGATTAAAACTTCCCCTGTACTGGGCTGCTGCAACCTATATTTAATAAACTCCCTCGCTTGTCTTGCCAGTTCCCCAAGCGCCTTTCCTTGTCCTTGAGCAACCGTAATACTTTTCACAAAAGGCTGAGCGGCGGCAACTATGCTGTACTCCGGATCTAGCGAGCGAGCGATACCGTCCAGAGTCGTCAGTGACTTCAAAATGAAAGTCATCTGTGCCGGCAAGCGAAAAGGCTGCTGCTCGAACATCACATACAGTTCGCTCTTGATTTCATTAAAAGCCTGAAAATCTATAGGCTTTTCCGTAAACTTTTCTAGCAGAAATGAAATCAGCCTGCGCACCGGCATCATATCCGAAACCGGCTCAATCAGCCCCATCCGAATCAAAGTATCAACCACCGTATCAGTATCCTTTCGCAGCACAGCAAAGAACGTTTTAATCATCTGTTCTTTAGCCAGCGCCTTCACCTCCGCCATCATCCCGAAGTCATAAAAAACCAGATTGCCATCAGAAGTCACCGCCAGATTTCCCGGATGGGGGTCAGCTTGAAAAAACCCGTCCTGCAACAGCTGCTTCAAATAACAGCAAATCCCCAGCTGGTTGAGCTTCTTAACATCCACACCGCAGGCTTCCAGAGTTTGCCGGTCATCCACCTTAACTCCCGGTATATATTCTATAGTCAGCACTTTTGCCGTCGTGTGCCGCCAGTAGACTTTAGGCACAACAATCCGAGAATAGCCGCTGAAATTCGCGCGAAAACGGTCGGCATTCTTCCCTTCTTGTATGTAGTCTATCTCCTGATATAGAATATAAAAGAACTCATCATAAATAGCGTCCAAATCATACTTTCTTATCTCCTTAAAATGCCGCTGGCAGAACCGCATGAGTTTGCGCACCGCCTTAACGTCCACATCAAATAACTTTTGCAATCCCGGACGCTGAACTTTCACAACCACATCTTCCCCCGTGTGCAGCCGCGCCTTGTGCACCTGACCCAAACTAGCAGCGGCAATAGGAAAACGGTCGAAATCCCGATACAGAGCATTAATAGAGTTGCCCAGTTCAGATTCAATGATAGCGATAGCTTCTTCAGCACTAAATGGCGGCACGCTATCCTGTAACTTCGCCAACTCCTCCACATATTCTAAAGGAAGAATATCGGCGCGGGTAGACAGCGCCTGACCAATTTTAATAAAAGTCGGCCCTAAATCGAGCAGAGAGCGAACTAACCACTTAGCCCGACGCTTTCTCTGAGTGGGGGAACTGTTTCCAGTTAACCCATCCCACCACAAGTAGAACATGAACTTCCCCGCCGCAGCAAAAACATCTTTCTGACGTGCCAGCGGGGAATATCTAGACCTTTGCCAGCGAAGTGGCTTAGGCGCTGCTTTTACGAGCATACGGTTTTTTTACCAGAGTTGGCGCACCGCCATTATTCCATCGTCGCACATTATAACACTTCTAAATGATTTGTAAAATTCTCCCTCTTCTCTTTCCTTGGCCTTCTACCCTGCGGGTAGGCGCTGGCGCGTCCTTGGCGTCAATGCGGTTCACCACCCTCGGTAAATCAATCAGAAGCTCCCGCCGCACACCCCGATATCATCTCCAGTCAATTGCCCCCAATCAATCGTTCTACCCCTCCTCCTCTTTCCTCTTACTTCTTGGCGTCCTTGGCGTCAATGCGGTTCACCACCCTCGGTAAATCAATCAGACGTAATATTACCAGAGGGGTGAGGCACCCCCCTGCCGGTGTTAGACCTTGATGGGGTCCAAGACCTGAGGTAAAGTCAGGGTGAAGCAAGTTTCCCAAGAGGTAGCGCCCTCCAGGGGGCGGCTGGAAACCTCAATCGCGCCATTCACATGCTGCACTAGGTACTTGACCAGAGCCAGCCCCAAGCCGGTGCCAGCAATCGCCTGGTCGGTCACCCCCTGTCCCCGGCGAAACTTATCAAAAATATAGGGTAATTCTTCTGCGGAGATCCCCTGGCCGGTGTTAGAGAGGCTGAGGACAATTTGTCGGCTGTTTTGATGGGATTGGTAATAGCCGCGCAAAACCGCAGTAGTTCCCGGTGCGGAGTATTTGCCGGCATTAGTCAGGAGTTCTTGCAGAATGCGCTGCAAGCTGTCCTTGTCCGTCTGGAGTTTCAGCGATAGCTTGGGCAAATCCACAGCCAGCTTTAATCCCTTATCAGCCCAGCTGTGCTCAAAAGACGGGACTAACTCCGCGATTAAATCTTTGATGTCGATTTTTTCCAGATGCACCGGCACTTTTTGCGACTCCAGCTGCTGCAGCGCCAGCAAGTCATTAATCAGATTCGTTTCCTGGTTGCACTGCCGCTCTAAAATATCCAAACACTTGTCGCGCTTTTCTGGAGGCAGACCGGGCTGGCGCAACATGCGGATGGCCAGGGTCATGCTCGTCAGAGGAGTGCGCAGCTCGTGACTCATGGTAGCCAGGAATTCGTCCTTGAGCTGGTTTAACCGGCGCAGCTGGTCTATTTGCTGGCGGGTTTTTTCGTAAAGTTTAGCTTGAACTTCCAGACTGCGCTGCAGCTGAGAGGTGCGCTCCTCGACGAGAGCTTGGACGTGCTGGATTGTCTGGCTCTGGATGATAGCGGTGCTGAGTTGGGCACCGACTAATTCTACCAGTTCCAATTCCTCTGCTGCCCACAGACGGGGTTGGGAGTGCTGCAGCACCAAGAACCCCAGAACGGTGGCGCAAACCGGCCCTTTGCTGGTGCCCCCCACCAAGGGGACTAACAGCAGAGCCGGCATCAGCTCGGGACTGAAGATCGAGGCCATACTTATCTCTGAGTCCGGGCTGATGGCGTCGCCAAAGTCGGCAATAGCCAGTGGCTTGGGTGCCTCTGTGAAGGCTTGCTGGAACAAAGCGCACTCCGACAGCCAAAAGGATTGGTTTAACAGAGCGCCTGCCGGTTGAAGCTTGGGATTGGCCCGCAGGGTTTCCTCACCGGCACCCGACACAAGGCAAACTATCGTAGCCTTAGCCTTAGGAATGCGTTTTGCCTGCGCCGCAGCTTGACGGGTGGCGAAGATGGGGTCTGCATATTTCAGCATCAGGATCGCACCTTTAGCGACTTGCAGGGTTTGGGCAATCCCATCTATGGCCAGCTGGAAAATCTGGTTCAGGTCTAGGGCGTTATGGATGGCCACAGTTAACTGGTTGATCAGGTTTCGGTGTTGAGCGAAGGCACTCACCTGCCCCTGTAAAGACCCGATTTCCCTGCTCTGTACGACTTGAGAGATGGCAATCGCCACAGAGTCTGACACTGTTTTGAGTAATTCCGTTTCTGGCTCTGTCCAGCAGTATGGCTGCGTTCGCATCACAATAATCTCCCCATTCACCTGACCCTGAAACTGCGTCCTTATGCCCAAAACCGCCCTGACTTGCAGCGCTTCCCACAGATCGACCCTTAAGCCCTGCCCCGAAACGGCCTCCAGGTCAGAAATGGCCAAGAGAGCGCAATCAGCCAGCCCAGCAGCGGACGATGGCACCCCGACGCGAGGAATCGCCAGCTCGGAGAGCACCGCTTGCAGGCGGCTGGGATATGCGTGTAGCGTCTGAGTCGTGGCTGAGTTTAGGCTCTCTTGAACCGCAACCAGGCAGCCATCTGCCTGAAACGCTTGCCCCACGGCAGCAGCCACCGCGTTCAGCAAGGTTTCCTCTCCGGCGGCGGTGCGGATTATCAGGGCAATTTGTCGCTCTAAATCAGCGGCATCCGCACGAGGCTGCATGGGTTGCACAGGGTGGGGCTGTGTGGGAACTGGTTCAACAGGGCCGGCGGACTGTGCCGTGAAAGATTCTGCCATCACTGGCGCAATTCCGTTTGTTTTAATATTGTGCTGACACACAGGTTTGCTTCCCCTTTTCGATCCACAATCGGTCAGCTCAGCCTTCTGCGCCAGCCCGCCACCCTCCGCCAGACCCTTTCCAGCCTTTTCACCGGCTTTCCGTGAATATACCGGCTCTCCCGGCGGCACTTCGCCAGTCCTCTGCCGACCTGTGTCGTTTTCTGCGAATTTATCCGGCATTAGATAGCCCCTGGTGCCATCCTCGGCACATTTGTTCAGCTTTCCTACAAACAGAGTTCCCATCTTGCGGTTGCTAATGTCTGGCTCGATGGCGTTCTTTATTCACGAAACAATTAGACCAATCAAACCCCCCTCCCTCCGTAATAACTCAGTCAGCTCCAGATTACACCGCACCCTACCCAGACAGCATCCGTGATTTCGCGATCCTTTTAGGTTCCGGGTCGTTGCGCCGTTCCGTGCGGGCATGCCCGCATGCGGGCAGCGTCACTCAGCAAGCGGCGCGGAGTGCGCCGAAGCGGGAGCGTTTCATCGCAGCTGTTCATTCTTTTTTTATTGTTAGTTATTAATTTGCAATTTGGCAGGAGAGAGACTTGTGCGCTCATCAGCCATGAGTCACGACGGGCTAAAGTCCAGGCTCTGACTTCTCCCCCTGCAACTCCCCGCAGCTGTGAGCGATAAATTATATAAAAACTAATTTAACAATATTCCGATGGCTTTCCTTTTGTTACAGCCCCTCCGCTGGATATCCTCTAATATTAATTCTTCTCACCTCATTTTTAATTCGACAAAATACTAATATACAGTCATCAAAAAGCCCGAAAGTAAAAGAGACGCGCAACTTCTCGGTCAGAGCGATGCTCAATAGCCCCCGCCACCGGCAGCGCCGCAATTGCCTTAACATCTTAAGAGGCAGTTAGAGGTGAAAAATAGATCCGTGATCAAACTTTATGGCGGTTTACCCAGCCGCGCTTCTATAGTCCAGTGGTACTTGGAAGAAATTCAAGTTCCCTACGAATTTGTCTTGCTCGATCTGAAAGCCGGTGCCAACCGGGAACCTGATTTCCTGGCCATCAACCCCATAGGGAAAGTACCGGCAATCGCCGATGGCGACTTCAAACTCTGGGAGTCCGGCGCGATTCTGCTGTATTTGGCCCACAAGTATGGTAAAATACCCGCTTCTCTAGAGAAGCAAGCTGAAATAACCCAGTGGGTGTTGTTTGCCAATGCCACCCTAGGGCCTGGGATTTTTGTCGAAGCCAGCCGAGAGCGGGAACTGCCCCGGTTGCTGACGCCGCTCAATCAAATTTTCCAGCGCCAACTCTTCGTCACCGGCGACTCATTCACAGTGGCAGATGTGGCAGTGGGGTCAATTCTAAGCTACATCCCCATCATGCTCAAACTAGACCTGAGCGGTTATCCAGCTGTTGTGGACTACATCAAACGCTTGTCAGAGCGACCGGCATACCAGAAAGCGATTGGCTCCCGCGCCAAATAGGGGCGCAGGGGCGATGGGATTGGAGACGGGGAGAGGGTGACTCTTGTAGAGACGCGAGCGAGCGCGTCTCTTAGATTTATCGCCACCGCACGCTTTTGCAGCGGGAGAGAAACTCTCTTCCAAGTTCCCTCATCCAACGCAAGCAGGCCCAATCGACCGTCCCCAACCCCCAACCAATCCCGGCGCGGGATTTATCGGAAACCCACCGCCGCCTGCCAGACGAAAGCCAGCAGCAGGAAAAACACGGGGATAATCGGCAGAACGTCCACCAGGGGGTCAAAAATTGAATAAGCTTCGGGCAGTTTTGCCAACAGCAGCGCCGCTTCCATCACTAAATCTACCTCTTCAACACAGCTTTAAGAATTGCGATATATCTTAACACGAGCCGCTCATAT
>CAZJNL010000051.1:0-12056 GCA_964546515.1 uncultured Oscillatoria sp. | reverse complement strand
AGACAAGGGTTTATCGCGTCTCTCTACAATGCCGTCGCAACCGTTCATGATATGACACACAGTTTGTAGAAGTAGGGTGCGTGACTCATGAGAGCATTCCTCCCCGAGAGGGGTGCCGGTGCAATTGAGTTACGCACCCTACAAGATTAGTAACCCCGTTCCTCCTCGTACTCAGGAGCCTTAGTTTTTTCAGGGATATTGACGCGAGGAGCCTTGTAGGGCTTCGGCGACTCATCATCCGCCCAAGCATCCTTTTCTACATCTTCGTACTCATACTCATCTTCGTATTCGCGCTCCTCGTAGCGCCGGGGTGGGGGAGCGTACTTGCGAGTTTCGTAGTTTTCTCGCGGCTTCGCTTGGCGCCAGTTTTCTTTTTCTTCTAGATCTTCTTGATAGTAAAGCGATTCTGCCGGCTGCTGCTGGCGCAGGGGTTGGCGCACCACGGGTTCCGGTTGGGGTTCTTCCCATTCGTCATCATCCCACTGTTGCGCCGCCGGCGCTGCAGTGCGGACTGGCTCCGGAGCTGGCGGCGTGCGCACACCGGTGCCGAGCTGGTTGTCAGGTTTTACAGTCGGCTGGTAGTAGGTTTCCTCTTCTTCGCGCTCCCACGGCGGTTGGCCAATGCCCAGGCGCTCCAGCACGCCCACAGTCAGCTGAACCAGGCGCTCTTGTGCGCCCTCAAACACGATCAGGCGATTGGGCCCGCTGCTGACAATTTCCTCCACCGGCAGCTCATAGGTGCTGAGAACTTGCTCGGGGATGAGCGGAATTCCCAGAGAAGCCACGATCAGGGACAGAAGTTTGCCGGTTTCGATATTGAACTTGAAACCGCGCACTCTGCCCAGCATTTCCCCGGTTTCAGTGATCACTTCGCTGTTAATCAGACTGCTGTAGGCGTCTACATCAATCTCTTCTATAACGTTCTCATCCTCAACCAGGATCACGTCGCCGATTTGGCTAATGCTGCTCAGGAGCATAAACCGGGGCATACCAGCGACCGAGAGCAGGTTGTCTCGCAGACCGAGTGCCACAACCTCCCGCCGGTCGATGTCTACCAATAGCTCCTTAACTACCCCCAGGCGCTTGCCGGTGTCGCGGGTGATCACTTGGGTATTTAAAATGTCTGAGCGTTGGCGGATTTGTTCAGATGTCATGCTTGGTCGAGTCCTGCTCTCGAATCCGATTTTTTTTTAAGCTGTTAGGTGTCAGGTGTCAGGCGTCAGGCGTCAGTTGCTTTTCACCAAAGACCAGTATTGGATGACCGGCGACTGCTGACCGCTGACTGGGACAGCGGGGGCGGGTTGATTGCAGCTCTGACGCTGCTGCCACAACTCTTTTGGGTGAACTGCGGCGACAACCTCTTAATACAACTATATATAAAATCACACAGAAGCACCGCTCGACTGCAACTTCAGCCCAATCACTTGGGTGTGAGCTCCTCTGGCTTGAGTGACGCCGATCAGGCACTCTGGCGACTTGATCATCGGGTTTTTGTGGCTGACCACAATAAACTGGGCTTGTTTAGCCTGTTGCTTAATCATTCTAGCCAATCGCTCCACGTTTGCCTCGTCCAGGAACATGTCAACCTCATCAAAAGCGTAGAACGGCGAAGGGCGGTAGCGCTGCAGGGCAAAGATAAAGCTCAGCGCGGTCAGAGATTTTTCGCCCCCCGACATAGAAGCCAGCCGCTGCACCGGCTTGCCCTTGGGGTGGGCCACCAAGTTCAGACCGCTGTTGAGCGGCTCTTCCGGATCGTCCAGCGTCAAAGTGCCGTCGCCCTCAGACAGTTCGGCAAAAATCCCCTGAAAATTTTCGTTCACCGCGTCGAAGGCTTCTTTAAAAGCCCGCAACCGCAGCGTGGTAAAATTCTCAATCCGCAGCAGCAGTTCAGTGCGCTCCGCTTCCAAAGTCGCCAATTTCTGGCTCAATTCATCCAAGCGAGCTTGAGTGCGGTCGTATTCTTCGAGCGCCAGCATGTTCACCGGCTCCATAGCCTGCAGCCGTTTTTGCAAAGCTCGCAGATTCTGCTGCAAAGACGACAAATTGCGGGTTTCTTCCGTATCGGGCACCGCCGGCAAAGGATCGGGCAACTCCGCCCTTCGCGCAACCAGCTGGCTTTGCAAGCTCAAAAGCCCCTCCCGACGCCCCTGCTGGGTTTCCTGGAGCTTTTGCAGCTGCCATTCCAACTGCTGGAAGGCCAAATGCCGCTCTCGCAGCAGCCCCTCAGCTTTGTCTCGCGCCTGTTTCTCCGAGCCCAACCGGCTCTCCAGCTCAGCCAGCTCCGCCTTGATTTGGCCAATCCGCTCGCCCAGGGCGGACAGCTGTCCCCTGGCGGTGGTGTGCTGGCTGTTAGCGGCATCCAGCTGCAGGCGGTATTCTTCCAGACGCCGGTGGCATTCCTGAATTTTTTCTTCCAGGCGCAGGCGCTGATTTTGCAGGTCTTGCAGCCTTTGCTCGGCTGAGCGCACAGCCCGCTCGCACTCGCTGAAAAACGCCTCTCGCGCCCGCAGTTCGACTTGCAGGAGCTGCCATTCGCTGTGGGTTTGGGATTGCTCCAATTCAGCCATTGCTTGCCGGTACTGCTGCAGCTGAGCTTCCGCTGCCGGCAGCTCCACGTCCAGCACTTGCAGGCGTCCTCGGGCGTCGGAGAGCTCTTGGTTGTTTTTCAGCAGCTGGGAGCTCAGCTGCTCCTGTTGCGCCGACATGTTCTTGATTTCGGCTTGCAGTTGCTCTGCTTTCAGCTGGCTTTCCCGCTGCAGCTGCTTTGCTTCCAGCAGTTCGCCGGTTCGCGTCTTGAGCAGGGCTGCCACCTGGCTGATAATTTGGCCGCAGCGCTCTAGAACCCGCTCAATTTCTTGCAGGCGCTCTCGCAAGGCAACTGTTTCGGCGGATTCGCCAGCGGTGCCGGTGCCGAAGTGCAAGCGGGAGCCGCCGCTGCTGGTGCTGCCGCCGGTCATTGCCCCGGTTGTTTCCAGCAAGTCGCCTTCCAGGGTGACGATGCGGTATTGCCCCAAATGCCTGCGGGCGTTGTGCAGGCTGTCGAAAACGGTGGTGTTGCTGAAAATGTAGGCGAAGATGTCGCGGTAGCGGGGATCGCAGTCAATCAGTTTGACGGCGTAGTCGATGAATCCCTCGACGGAGAGGGGGGTGAGGGGGAATCGCCCCGGCTTGATTTTGTTGAGGGGCAAGAATGTGGCCCGACCGGCTCGCTTTTGCTTGAGCAGTTCTATCCCAGCCGCCGCCACGCCGTCATCTTCGACGACAAGATTGGCCAGACGCCCGCCGGCTGCGATTTCCAAGGCCAGCTGGAATCGCGGCTCCACTCGGCCCAAGTGGGCCACTAGCCCGCACACGCCCGGTATGCCGGTTTGCAATATCATCTGGGTGGCACCTGTGCCGCTTGCTTCTAGCATGGCTTGGGCTTGGGCTTCCAGTTTGTCGAGCTGGCGCTGCTTTTCTCGCTGTTCAGATAGCAGGCGCTTTTGGGTTTCCTGCTGGGTTTGCAGTTCGGCTTCTGCGGCGGCTACAGTTTGCGCCAAGGCTTCTACTTGCTGGGACAAGCTGGCACGCTGCGTCAAAATCTCTGACAAATTTGCTTGTTTCTCTGCTATTTTGCGCTGCAATTCATGCAAGGTAAATGTTTGCTCTTCGATTTGTTTTTCCAGCTGGTCGGCGCGTTCTTTTAGGGTGGCGGAGCTGGTGCGCAGGGGGTCGAGGGTTTTCTGGAGGGTTTCGATTTGCCGGTGCAGGTCGGTTTGCTGGCCCACCCAGGCTTCGGCGCTCGCCGCTAGCGCCTCGGCTTGCTGCCGGCACGAGTCCAGGGCGCTCTGGGCTTGATCGCGGGCCGCGCCTAATGCTGCCAGCTGTTGGCCTTGCTGCTCGATTTGATGTGAAGTTTCTGCAAGATTTTGCTGGTGGGTGTTGACTTCTTTTTCAGTTTGTGCTATGCGCTGTTCCGTTTGGCGGCGAGTGGTTTCTAGCTCCCGCTGCCGGTTTTGCAGCTGCCGGTGTTCGGCTTCTTGGGTGGCGAGGGCGGATTGCACGGCGAGGAGTTCTTCTTCGCCGAGGGATTTGACGAGGGCGTTGAGCCGGTCGAGTTCGGCAGTGGCTTCTTGGATTTGTCCGCTGAGTGTGGCGTGCCCGGCGGTCAGTTCGGCGCTTTCGCGATCGCCCGCTTCTATCTGTTCGCGCAGCTGCCACTCTTGCTGCTGCAGCTTTTGGAAGAGCAGCACGGCTTCCCAGAGTTCTTTTTGCTGGAGTTCGGCACGCAGTTTTTGGTATTTTTCGGCTTTGGCGCGGTCAGCCGCCAAGCGATCGCGCTGGGAAACTAGCTCTCGTTCGATGATGCGGCTGCGCTCTTCGCGCTCTTTTACTTCGTCTAGTTTTTCTTTGGCTAGGGCAATTTTGCGGTCGAACTGGGCGACACCGGCAAGTTCGTCGATAATCTCGCGGCGTTCGCGGGGGTTCATGGTGATGATGCCGGTAACGTCGCCTTGCAGGACGACGTTGTACCCTTCGGGGTAGATGCGCAGCAGGTTGAGCTGGTCGTGCAGTTCGGTGAGGGTGGAGGGGCTGCCGTTGATGTAATAGGTTGAGGTGTAGGTGCCCTGTTTCGTCACCCGCAGTTTGCGCGTCACGCTCCATTCTAGGAGGTGGGACGCCGGCACGGGGGGATTTGGGGATTCTGCTGAGCCGTTTTGCCCGCCGGGAACATCGGTTTCACCGGCATCATCGCTGGCTGCTGGCTGGTAATCTGTTTTTGCGGCGAGGAAATCCGGCGCGTCAGATATGTCAAATGTGACGCTGACGCTGGCTTCGACGGTGCCGCGCTGGTTGAGTTGGCTGTGGTTGACTAAATCGGGCAAGCGTTCCGCCCGCATTCCCTTGGAGGAGGAAAGTCCGAGGGCAAAGAGGAGGGCGTCTAGGATGTTGGATTTGCCTGACCCGTTTGGCCCAGAAACTACGGTAAATACCGGCAGCAGCGGAATGGCTGTCGTGCCGCCGAAGGATTTGAAGTTGGTCAGTTCCAGGCGCTTGATGTGAACCATGCAGGCTGGGGGCCAGGTTTTGGGGGGAGGTAAAGAATCTATTAATCAGTTTAGCGATGCTGTACAGGGTATTACGGGGGCTCTCGGGATGAAAGGTGGTTGGGCGTGGGGCGTGGGGCGTGGGGCTGGCGGCGGAACCAGAGTTGGCGCGGTTCGTTTGATCAGCCGCGAATTTTATGAGACTGTTGGCGAATTGATGTGGGGTTTTAATAATGAACCGCTCCTGAGCCAAGTACGCGCCCGAAGGAAGAAGAAAGAGTCAGAGGGATAGTAAAATAGATGTTAAGGGCAATTGACCGGATCTGAATATCAGAGGCGTGCACGGTCGAATGTGGCGCGTCGCGCTTCACGGATTCGCCAACAGCATCATTTTATTCGCCCGGATCTTTCACGTCGCTGTGCGATTTTAGTCCGTTTCCTAGAATTTGCCACCGGCTGTCGGTTCTCTAGAGCTAACGTTGGCAGGTGGCTTCACCCTCTGTTTTGTAGAGACAAGGGTTGAGCGCGTCTGGATTGTGCCTTTCTTTTAGAGACAAGGGTTGAGCGCGTCTGGATTGTGCCGGCGGAAAATGTTATCAGCAGATAGCGAGGTGAGCGATGCTCCTAGAAGATTATTTCGTTTTTAGGTATCCTAATGACATCCGGGTGAGAGGGACAAGGGTGGGTATTGAAACTATCCTCTATGATTTTATCCATCCCCAGCAGACTCCCTAAGAAATTGCCCAAACTTACCCAAATCTGTAATTCTATCGGGCCGGCGCTACTATGATATATTCCTCGCCAAGGAAACTGTGATAGCCTCCCGGTCAGAATGGATAGATTGTGGTGAAATAATGCGGTCATAACAGCGGCGCAATTTCCCCCCGGTAGGGGTTAAAATAATGAAACTAAAAGCTGAGCCTCGGCGCAGAAAAAAAGCCAAGGACTCTCAAGTATTTCCTAGATGAAAATGTAGGCCCGATCTACCCGACTCAACTCCGCAGCGCGAAATCCGGATTTGGTTGTGTTGGGTGTTGGGGATTTGGGCGCTCCTCCTAAAAGAACTCTCGACCCGCAAATTCTCTGCTGGTGTGAGGAGAACAGCTGTGTGCTGGTGACAAATAACCGCAGCAGCCCGCACAGCTTGCCGAGCATATTGCGCAGGGGCGTCATGTGCCTGGGATTTTGATTCTGAATCCTAATTTAAGCATCGGTCAGACTGTGGATGAGCTGATTCTGATTGCCGAGGCATCTTTTGATGACGAATATCAAGACCTAATTGTTGACTTGCCTCTGCCGGCACACTTTTCTGCTCCCAGCGGTTGAAATCCGCAATAGGTGATTTTCTTTGCCGGTGCCCCATGCCCCATGCCCCATGCCCCATGCCAGTCAAGAGTTGCCGGCATGTAACATGACTCCTGAGAATAGTGTATAGTAGCAATAGCGTAAAGGTGAAAAACTTATGACAGCCCCGGCCCATCCCCAAGAAACCACAATCGATCTGAAAATCAGCGAATCCCACAAGAAGACCTTAGAAAAAGCTGCCGCCATGACGGGACTCAGCCTGAACGAATATGTAATCCACTAAGCCCTGACTGCGGCTAGGTCACACATAGCGTCTTATGGGAAAATGGTTTTGTCTGACCGCGACAGAGAAATATTCATAGCAGCGTTGGAGAATCCACCATAACTCAATCCGAGGCGGAAAGCAGCTATCAAAAGCTACAGGGATGAATACGGAGACTTGAGTGATGGAATGGACTTTTTGTTCTGTAGATGATTGACGGCTTAGTCAGGATAATTTCGACTGCGTCGTGCCCGCCTTAAATGACTACCTGAGAGAATACGCCAGACAAAATCATAAGAAAGGGATTGCCAAAACCTTGGGGGCTATTCCCGAAACTGGAAATGGAGAAGTAGCAGGTTATTATTCCCTCAGTATGGGGGGATTGAATTTGAGTCACTTCCGGAAAGATACAGGAGAGGATTGCCCCGCTCCCCCCTGACTGCAGTGCGTCGCGGAAAACTGGCTGTGACTCAATCAATGCAGGGGAGAATACTGGGAGAGAAACTCCTGATGGATGCCCTTAATAAAGCCGTTTGGCTTTCCCAGGATATCGGCGTATTTGCGGGGACAGTTGATGCCCGTGGCGTCGCGAGTAAAGGAGTTTTATCTGAAATCCGGTTGACTGCCATTAGAGAACAAGGAGCTTTCACTGTTTATGACAATCCCACGGATACGGTTAGCCTTTGAATAGCCTAAAACAAGTGGGAATCGTCTCGCCCCCACCGGCAATTTACCTCCCCGGCAATTAAATGACAAAATTGTTAACCCGCACCCGCCCTCACACTTTTCTGCTCCTAGCAGTTACAATGCAAAATAGGTGGTTTTCCGTGGCCGGGGCGAGCGTGCCCACTGCCCGATGCCCCATGCCCAAATCCGGGCACCTGACATTTTCCTAAACCGACAAGTAACATAGAAGCAATGGGAAGAAGGAATTACGGATGGCTACTCCCCTTGAGATAGCGAATCAAGTTGTCAATCTTGTTAACGAACGGCGCAGTCTGGTTGGTTTACCCGCGCTGACCCTAGATACTCAGCTTAGCATTGCAGCCGACGCCCACAGCACGGATATGGCGCTCAATGACTTTTTCGGTCAGAACGGCTCCAATGGCTCGACTGCCGCCACCCGGATCGCAACTGCCGGCTATAATTTTACCACCTACGCCCAGAATATCGCCGCCGGCGAGCCAACAGCAGAAGAAGTGGTAGCGTCATGGTTCAGCACCGGCGAAGGCAGCAACCTGCTCAAGACTGACGTTAATAATATTGGCGTTGGCTTATACTACCTGGAAAACGATACGGGCCGGTTTAATGAAAACTATTACTGGACTGTACTGGTTGCCACACGCGGCGGAGCGAGTACCACCCCCATTACTGGAAACACCGACGAGCCAAACAGTCTGGCGGGTGCGTCCGGCGACAATACTATTTTCGGCGGGGCTGCTGACGACACTCTGGTTGGCAATACGGGTAATGACTACATCTTAGGCTACGCTGGGAATGACGTTATCGACGGCCTTGAGGGAAACGATATCCTGGGCGGCAATCAGGGCAATGATACCATTCTGGGTGGCTCGGGCAACGACTACATCGCAGGCGGCCAAGGCAACGACCAGCTGACGGGCGAGCGGGGAGATGATACAATTACCGGCAATCTGGGCAACGACACTCTCCTGGGCGGTCTGGGAAGCGACTACCTGCATGGCGGCGAGGGGAATAATGTCATTGAGGGTGACGAGGGGCTCGATACCCTGATTGCCGGAACCGGTGACGACAGCCTCTCGGGCGGTTCAGAAAACGACTACCTTAACGCCGGCGCGGGGAAAAACTTTTTGGATGGTGCCGGGGGGGATGATTCGCTGTTGGCTCTGTCCGGCGATGACACTCTCCTGGGTGGAGACGGCAGCGACTACCTCGACGCCGGCGCGGGTAACAATTCTTTGGATGGCGGAGCTGGCAGCGACACCCTGTTGAGCCAAGACGGCAATGATACCATCTATGCCGGTTCGGGCGACGACTCCATCCTTGCGGGCTCTGGGGTTAATTATGTGGAGGGCAACGAGGGGAAAGACACGATCACCGCCGGTGACGGCAATGATACCCTGATCGGCGGTGCGGGCGACGACTCCATCCTTGCGGGCTCTGGGGTTAATTATGTGGAGGGCAACGAGGGGAAAGACACGATCGCCGCCGGTGACGGCAACGATACCCTGATCGTCGGTGCGGGCGACGACTCCATCTTTGCGGGATCGGGCAACAATTTGTTGCAGGGCGAGCGGGGGAATGATACCATCTATGCCTTTGACGGTAGGGATACCCTCTATGGCGGTCTGGACAATGACCTCCTGTTCGCCGGCGCAAGTAGCGATTTTGTGGATGGCGATCAAGGGAATGACACCCTGTTTGGCAATCAGGGCAACGACACCCTGTTGGCGAGTGCCGGCAACGACCTCATTTTCGGCGGCAAAGATCGGGACTTCATTGATGCTGGCACCGGCAGCGATCAGTTCAACGGCAATCTGGGTGAAGATACCCTTTTTGGCGGTGCTGGCAGCGACCTCGGCTTCGGTGGTCAAGATAATGACTGGCTGTTCGGGGAAGTGGGAGATGACACCCTCTACGCCGATCGGGGCGACGATACTGTCGTCGGCGGCTCCAACGCTGACCTGATCTATGGAGGCGATGGCAGCGATTTGGTTTATGGCGACTTCAGTGACGATACTTTAATCGCCAGTCTCAGCAACGATACGCCCGGTGGCATCTCAGGAGATGATACCCTCTACGGCAACGCCGGCTCTGACACCATCATCGGTGGCGCGGGGAACGAGCTGATCGCTGCCGGTCAAGGTAACGACAGTATTCTCGGGGGTGCCGGTGACGACAGCCTGTTTGGTAATTTGGGCTTGGACACCCTAATTGGCGGCGAGGGGAGCGATACTTTTGGCTTGCAACTCGGTGGCGTCGCCCGCATCAATGACCTGCTCGCGGGAACTGATTTTCTGCTCCTTGGCGAAGGTCTGGTCTTCGACAGTCTGGTGTTCCTTGACGGTTCTGAGCCAAACACTTCAGAAATCTACGTCAGGGTTCAGATTCAGGATACGCTCGCCGACACCGGCAATACCGGGACTGGCGGTACCGGCACGCCGGAGCCGGTGTTCGTCAATCAGCTGTTAGCGGTGGTTGTCGGCGTTCTGGCTAGTAGCTTCTCCAGCTCCTATTTCGCTTTACCTCCCTCTGCCAGCGACACTCTTTCCGCTTCCTAGAACTTAAACTCTCTCAATTAAACCTTAAAAATTCTCCTTTTTAAGGTTTAATTATTTAAGTTTTAAGGTTCTCCTGGAACTGGCTTTATAAGCCAAACTTATTCAGGGATAACCTGCTTGCTGGAGAAGGAATTTCCCATGCTCTGCCCAGGGCGCAGAGCGCCCAAAAAAGGGGGGTTTCCACCACTTGTACGGCAGAGTTCCCGAACCAAAGCTTCTCTCCCCCCGATTTTCACACAAGACCGGCCCTAAGAGCGAGAGCGCTTGTCCCGCTCCCTGCGCCTGCGGTCGCGCCATTCGGCGGCGGTTAGATAAGCGACGCCGCCGGTGATAGCCACCAGCAGCCCGAGAGCCATAAAAGATAGAACAGTCAGAACCGGATTTTCCACAACCGACGATTTTAGATGTTAGATTTTAAGTTTTATTTTAACACAACAATTGCCGCGCCGGTGCGGGGTAGGGCAGATATTTTTTTTCAGCGGTCAAAACATCTGCTGGATGTATCCGACTAACGCTAGTTTCCGGGCGATTAGAAATTCCCTATCGACAAACAAAGCCCGCCTGCGCGGGCTAATTACAGAGCGCTTAAAAACGTCATGACTGGCGGGCGGGCCACCGGCTCCCTCAGTCCTGATAGGGGGGCAGTTCTCCCAGGATCTGGAACCTGACGTGATTGATAGCGAGATCGCCAATAGAAACCTCTTCTTTTTTAACAAAGGTTTCTTCTATTTTCAAGCTAGCAAAGCGCAATCCCTTGCCAATTTCAATATGATACCAAGCCAAGCCCATAAAAAACCGCATCGGGTACGGCCCCCTTTCTTGGACATCATCAGGATTGGATTCCATCGGCACCCAGCCAAACCCGGGCACATAGAATTCCAGCCAAACGTGATTGAAGTCGGGGATGAGGGGGACAAACATGCGGTCGGCATGGGGCGGGCACTTGTAGCGACCGATGGTGCGACAGGCAATGCCATTCAGGCGCATCAGGGCTAGCAAGACTCCCACATACTCCCCGCAGGAGCCCACGCCTCGCTCCAGCACCACATCTGGGGTGTCAATCTGGGGTTTGATGCCGTAGGAGAGCTCGTCGTAGACGTAATTGCGAATGCTCAGCACCTGGCGCAGCAGGTTGGTTTCCCTGGCAATTGCTTCCCGGGCCGCCCTGCGGACGATATTCGTATCCATCGCCAAGTTATCATTATCCACCAAGTAGCGCTCCTGGAAGTCTGGCGGCAGTGGGGGCAAGTTTTCCACCTCGCGGGGGGTGAGGCGGTACTTGACACTCCAGACTTCCAGCAGCGCTTTCCAGCCAAATATGCGGGATTCGTGGGGTTTGAGGGTGTCAAACTTAAATACGGCGACGCGCTCTCCGTCGTGGATTTCTTCGGTGAAGGGCATGCCAATTGGCTCGACGCGCCGCACTTTTTGCCGGTGGGTGTTGGAGGGAAGGGCAATCCGCCATTCCAGGTTTTCTAGGTGCACTTCATCGAGGGGAGCCAGTTCTTCGACATAGGACATCTCGATCAGATAGCCATTGGAGAGCGCGAAGCGACCGTCTTCGTTATAGTGAAAGTACAGGGGGTGAATGAATGTGCGGTCGCGAAACGTCAGCTGGTAAGGATCGGAGGAGTTGGGATCGTCGCGGATGTATGCTTCTTCTCCCGCATAGGCCACATAGAGGATATCCTGGCCTGAAACCGGGTCGGTGTGAAACGCCAAGCCGGTGGGAGACTCAAAAGGTGTGAGCACGCTAAAGCGCAGGCTGCCGGTGCTCCGCTCCAGGCAGTATACTGTTTGTTCGAGAGCGTCGGAAACCCAGAGTTCCTCCCCCCGGACGGTGATGTTTTCCACCCCCACCCCGGGCGCGTAGAATTTGGTAATCTGCTTGCCGGTATCGCGGTTGAAAATGAGAATGCAGCCGGCTTTTTGACAGGTGACGTAAACTGTGGATTCCCAGACAGCCACCCCATTTGCGGGGTGGGGCAGGGTGACAAAATGCTGGGGGGTGAGATCGCAGAGATCGCAGAAATAAACGTTTTCGTCGCGGGTGAACCAAAGGGTGCTCTGCCCAACAGCTAAGCCGGTGACGCAGGCAAAGTCGTCCGCTTGATAAGGGTTGAGAATCGTCGTGTTTTGGTTGGCGCAATCAATCTGGAGCAGGTGCCCTCGGGCTGTGTCAATGGCTAGCAGAGCGTCCCC
>CAZJNL010000050.1:0-12149 GCA_964546515.1 uncultured Oscillatoria sp. | reverse complement strand
ACGTCATAGAGAAACAGCACAGTGGGATTAGATGCGGCTTCGAGGACATCAAAACGCCTGGTGTCCGGCTCATCTTTCAGCGAACCTTCCCCATCCTCAACCAGTACCTTGATTAACGTATCCCGAAAATCCGAATCGACGGGAAATTTCACAAAAATGGCAAACATGTTTTTATTGAAGTTCGTTTCCCCGCCAGTGGGGAGTTACAATACTATTAAACCTCTTATCGGGCGCACTGTCCAGAGGTGAATATTAAAAATTCCTGACAAATAGGCAGGGAAAGGCGGGACGCCTGGACTGCGCCAGTCCGGGGGACAGGCGGGACGCCTGGACTACGCCAGCCCTCTCCTCCACCTGAAAAACCTCTCCAAAAACCCCTGCAACCCGCTATTCTTCGCATACTTCTGCTTTGTCAGCAGCAGCGCCGCTTTGCTGTTCACCTCCGCCAAAGTCGGGTAAATGTGAATCATCCCCGTCAGTGCAGAAACCGGCAACTTGTGCGCCATCGCCATCACAACTTCGTGGATTAACTCCCCAGCAGACGCCCCCACCAAATGCGCCCCCAAAATCTCCCCATTTCCCCGCACCACAATCTTGGCAAACCCGCTCGTCGACGCTTCCGCAACCGCCCTATCCACACCGGCAAAATCCTGCTTCAGCACACAAACATCATCCCCGTACTTTTCCCTTGCTTCCTTCTCCGTCATCCCCACCCTAGCCAATTCCGGTTCGGTAAACGTACACCACGGCATCACCCGGTAATTCGCCTCACTCACCGGCAAAAACAGCGCATTCTTCAGCACCACGCTCGCTTCGTAGCTGGCTGCGTGCGTGAACTGATAGCCCCCAATGACATCCCCACAGGCATAGATGCGCGGATTCGCAGTCTGCAATTTTTTGTTGACAGCAATCCCTTTCTCTGATACAATAACACCGGCAGCTTCCAAGTTGAGAGATTCCACATTCGGAACCCGACCGGCAGCCAGCAAAATCTCATCAACCGCCAGTCTCAGAGAACCGGCACAGATAATCTTTTTGCCGCCAGCAACTTCAATTCTATCAGCTCGCACACCCGTCAAAATCCCGATTCCTTCCGATTCCAACTGCTGGCGCACCACAGCAGTAGCTTCCGGATCTTCTTTCGGCAAAATCTGCTCGCGACTGCCAATAATTGTCACCTGACATCCCAACCGGGAAAATGCCTGCCCCAACTCGCAGCCAATCGGGCCAGCTCCTATGACGGCTAGGGATTTCGGGCGCTCTCCCAACTCGAAAACTTGCTCGTTCGTCAGGTAGCCAGCTTCTGACAAACCCGGTATTTGCGGAATTTTTGGTCGGGAGCCGGTGGCGATAACAAAAGCGCGGGCGCGGAGTTTTCTCCCGCTGACTTCAAAAGTCTGCCGGTCAGTAAATTGCCCCGCCCCAAAAATCACCTCCACGCCCAAACTTTCAAATCGTGCCGGTGAGTCGTGCGGTTCAATTGCGGCAATAGCTTGTCGCACATGAGTGCTAACTTTAGCCAAATCAATCTCAATGTTTTCGCAATTAATCCCAAACCTGCTGGCATTCTTCACCTCATAAGCGGCGCGAGAGGCGCGGATGAGAGATTTGCTGGGAACGCAGCCAAACCACAAACAGTCTCCTCCCAGCCGGTGGCGTTCCACCAGCGCCACTTTCGCTTTCAGCTGCGCCGCCGCACTCGCCACCACCAACCCCCCAGAACCGCCGCCAATAATCACCAAATCGTATTCAACTGCCACAATTTCACCTGCTGTTACAACCATGTCCGACTCATCAGTCAACCCGTGCCATTCCTCTAATTTTACTATCCCTCTTCCTATGTCCTCTTCCTTCTTGGCGCTCTTGGCGTCTTGGCGGTTCATTATCTCTTCTCCCCCCTCTCCGCAAGCGGAGAAGGGGTTAGGGGGTGAGGTTCCTACCCAGTGGACTATTGCGGGTTCGCCGCCGGCACCTCGGACACTTCAGCTCGCGGGAAAAACTTCTGACTCACCCAATATGTTACAATATGGGAAAGCAATCCCAGCGGGCCTGCAAACAGGCACAGCGCAATGGAGTGGACAGTCCAGACGCCGGTGCGCTGGCCCTCCAAGTAAATCCACCGGCCCACAAATAAGTCCATAACCAGAAAGTGCACCCAGCCGGTGGCTGCAGCCCTTTCCTCTGCGAAAAAGCGGGCGATATCTGCTAGCTTGGGATTGGCGAGAGCTTGCGCGGATTCAGACGTAATCGTGCCGGTAAGCAAATACAAATACAAACCGGCTAGCACCGCAAACGGGATAAAAGATTGCATGACTTTTCGCGTCACCCCCCAGTTGGGCAAGAAAATCATCAGCGCCCAAAAAGGCAACACGAACAAGTTAGCGCCGGCAAACAGTTGGTCAATCGTCATCGCTACCACTCCTTGATGTCTCACTGATTATTATCCGCTATATAGCGGTTATAAATGATTTGTAAAATTCCTGTAGGGGCAATCCCCCTGTGGTTGCCCCTACAAAACTGGGTAAGGGCCAGTGCCGCTGGCACTACCCCTCCGGGGTTGGTACAAATCAATTAGACGCGCTATATCTTAAATAAATATTAAGATTCCCCACAGAAGTTGGGAAAATGCTATAGTATTTAATACAGCGCGTCAGGAACTTTCTACTTCCTGCTGCTAAACCACCGGACTGAATTGCCGGCCCTAACCTAGTCATGCCGGCAGGCATTGAACACCTCGGAAGGCGTTGATCACATGACTGGACACGACTTGTTAATGCTGGGTTTGCTCCTGTTTCCCGGTCTGGCACTGTCCATAGCAATTATGGCAGCCTTCGCCGCCGGCGGTTGAGCGCAACTGGGGCGCAAAGAAACGCGCCCCAAAACTGTAGGCAAATTCGCAGGGAGCCGCACCTCTACTGCCAAGTGATATCAGATAAATGCTCTGCTGTCAACCCTGAGGGGAGATAAATTTTCTGGCGAGCGCAGAGGAGTAAAGAGGGCGAAGCATTTGCGAATCTAAATATCGGGCGCGGTCGTAAAGACCCTCACGCAAATGCTTCGCCCCTACATTGGATCTCCTGGGGGAGAGAGCATGAGCGCCAGGATCTTTGCTACTTAACCAGGATTTAACAACGCTCACGCAACGCCGGTCCGATGCGGGAAAGAGAAAAAACCTGCCCTTGTAAGGGTAGGGGGGTGGGGTTAATCCCACTCATGTGCCACCGGCAATTTTCTGGCGGATTGAGGATTGCGCCCCCGGCTTGCAGCAAACCGAAATCCGCCCCCGTCTGGGTTTTATTATGAACGACCAACAAGATTTTAACTTAATATCAGAAGACTCTCACCGGCACGCTCTAGAGCGGCAGTCAAATAATCCTAAAAACCGAGTTTATTTGGGTACTGACAGCGAACAAACGGTCGATTGTGGCAAAGAAACCCGGTTTCTTAACCCCGAAAGCGAAGACTTGACAGGCACTTTAACAGAGTGTGAAGCACAACTGCGCCAAACCGAAACAGAACTGGAGCGATACCGGCAATACCAAGCCGTCTTCGAGCAGGCGTTGGACGCCATCCTGATTGCCGGTGACGAGGGCGAGTTTGTAGAAGTCAACCCCGCCGCCTGCGAACTGTTCGGGTTGCCGGCAGATGAACTCCTTAAACGCAGCATAGCAGACTTTTTGCCTGCGGGTAACGACAACCAGCAGGCGTGGCGAACCTTCCTGGAAAAAGGACAGGAATCTGGCGAATTCAAGCTGCAGCGTCCAGACGGAACTGAACGGGTGGTTGAGTATGCCGCCACCGCCAACATTGTCCCCCACCGGCACCTGTCCGTTTTGCGGGACATCACCCAGCGCGTACAGGCGCAACAGGCACTGCAAGAGAGCGAGCAGCGCCTGCAAGCTATTGTAGATAACTCCCCCGCACTCATCTACCTGAAAGACACTGCAGGCAGGTATATTTTAGTCAACCGCCAGTGGGAAATACTCGCCGACCTCAGCAGAGAGCAAGTCAAAGGCAATACGGATTGCGATGTCTTCCCCAAAGAAACTGCAGACAGGTTTGTGTTGAATGACAAAAAAGTGCTGGAAACGGGAACTCCCTTAGAGTTTGAAGAATTAGTCCCTTTCGGCAGCGGCACACACACGTTACTGTCCCTCAAATTTCCCCTTTATAACTCCACCGGCACTCCCTGCGCAGTCTGCGCTATTTCCACCGACATCACCCAGCGCGTAGCAACTGAGCGAGCTTTACGGCAAAATCAAGCACTCCTGGAAAACCTGTTAGAAAATCTGCCGGTGGGCGTTTGGATTGCCGACCTTCAGGGTAGCCTTTTGCACGGGAATCAAGCCAGCCAAAAAATTTGGGGGGGTGCCAAATATGTAGGAATCGAGCAGTACAACAAATATAAAGAGTGGTGGCACGAGACTGGCAAGCGGATACCTCCCTCAGAGTTGCCGCTTTTAAAAGCCCTGGCAACAGGAGAATCTTACCTCAACGATGTCATAGACATCGAGAACTTTAAAGGTCAGCGCAAAACCATTCTCAACTCAGCAGTGCCCCTGCGCAGCGAAAGCGGAGAAATCATCGGAGGCCTTGTCGTCAATCAGGACATCACCGAATATGAAGAGACGCGACATCTCGCCTCTTTACACGAGAAGGCGCTCTGGGAAAACCAGCGCTTAATTCAGCAAATTGCCGAGGCAACGCCGGCGATGCTGTATCTCTATGACAACATCGAACAGCGCAATATTTACGCCAACCGGCAGCTGACAGAGATTGTCGGCTACTCGCCGGAGGACTGGCAAAACAGGGGAGCGGGGTTTCCGCAAAATCTCATTCACCCAGAGGATTTAGCCACAGTTGCTACCAGCAGGGAGCGATTGCTAGCAGCGCCCGACGGTGAAATTGTTGAAGTTGAATACCGGATGCGACACTCCAGCGGGGAGTGGCGCTGGCTTTACAGTCGAGATACAGTATTTACCAGAACCGCTGACGGCGCACCGCAACTGATTCTCGGCACAGCGATCGACATCACCAAACGCAAACGGGCAGAAGAAGAATTGCAGCAATACCGGCAGCACCTAGAGCAACTGGTGGAAGAGCGCACCGCCGAAATAACCGCAGCCAATCTGCAGCTTCAGCAGGAAATTGCCGAGCGCAATCAGATAGAAACGGAATTAATCGCCGCCGCACACATACTGGAGGTAGTGAGCCAGCGCTTAGCCACAATCGCCGGCAATCTTCCCGGCGTCGTCTATCGGATCGTAGTTCATGCAGATGGCAGAATTTCCATACCCTACATCAGCGCCGGCGTGCGGGAACTCCTCGGACTCGAACCCGATGACATCATCGCCAACCCAAACCTGATGTTAGACCGGATTCATTCCGAGTGCCGGCAGGGGTTCGACCGGGCGATAAAATTCTCAGCGCAGACTCTAGCACGCCTGAAGCACGACTATCGCGCCATCTCAACTTCCGGGCAAGAAAAATCGGTTCGCGTCCTGGCGCAACCTTACCGGCTCAACAGTGGCGATACTGTCTTTGACGGCTTAGCGCTTGACATCACCGCCCGCAAAGCAGCCGAAGAAGCGCTGCTGGAGAGTGAAGCGAAAAATCAAGCCCTAATCGCCGCCCTTCCCGATCCCCTGTTTCGCATCCGCAAAGATGGCACCTATTTAGAATTCATCCCCGCAGAAAACTTCCAGCCTTTCGTACCGCCCAGTCAGTTTTTAGGCAAAAAAGTTGCAGAAATCCTGCCAGAGCCGGTGGCTGGGCAGATAATGAGCGGCATAGAGCTCGCTGTGCTCAGCCGCAACACGCAAGTCCGCGAGTTTCAGCTGACCAAGAATAGTCATCTAAAGCATTACGAGATTCGCATCGCCGTCTGCGGCACAGATCAAGTCTTGATTATTGTGCGCGACATCACCGAGCGCAAGCGAGCCGAAGTTGCGCTGCGAGAAAGTGAGGAGCGGTTCCGCCAGCTCGCGGAAAACTTCACCGACGTGTTCTGGATGGTTCTCACCGACAGAACCCAGACGCTCTACGTCAGTCCTGCTTACGAGCGTATCTGGGGGCGCACTTGCGAGAGTTTGTACCGGCAGCCCGCATCTTTCACAGATGCCATCCACCCGGAAGATCGCCAGCGAGTCATTCCTACCTTTCAAAAAGACTGCCGGGGAGATTTCGACGAAGAATATCGGATTGTCAGACCTGACGGCTCAATTCGCTGGATAAGAGATCGCGGCTTTCCAGTTCGCAACGAAAGGGGAGAACTCTACCGCATTGCCGGTATTGCCGAAGACATCACCGACAGGAAGCGGGCGGAAGAAGATCGCGACCGCTTTTTTAACTTGTCTCTCGATATCTTAGCTGTCGCTGGGGCAGACTGCTATTTCAAGCGCGTCAATCCTGCCGGCACACTCTTATTAGGATACACTACCGAAGAGTTTTTGTCAATACCTATTCTTGATTTTGTTCACCCCGACGACCGCGACCGCACAAGCCATGAGTTGCAGCACAAATTAATCACTGGCGAACCCACCCTTAACCTGGAAATTCGCTTCCGCTGTAAAGATGGGTCGTACAAGTGGCTGGCGTGGACAGCCGTGCCGGTGCCGGCAGACGGATTAACTTATGCAGTTGCCCGCGACATGACCGAGCGCAAACTCGCAGAAGAAGCCCTGCGAGACAGCGAAGAAAAATTCCGAACCCTAGCGGAAAATCTTCCCGATATTATCGTTCGCTTTGATAGAGAGCAGCGCTATGTCTATGTCAACCCAGCTGTTCAAAGGGTAACTGGACTGTCTCCCCTGGAAGTCACAGGCAAAACCAACCGAGAGTTAGGCCTGCCAGAACCCCTGGTATCTTCCTGGGAAAAAGTGATACGGCGAGGTTTTAAAACCGGCCACGAAACTGTGATAGAATTTGAAGCTACCCTATCTAAAAGAGCCAGAATTCAGGAAGAGGGAGCCAGAACACAGACCTCAGGAGCCGTAATTCAGAAATGGGGAGCCAGAATTCAGAAATTAGCCTCCATAATTCAGGGAGAGGGAGTCAGAATTCAGAAATCTGGCTCCAAAATTCAGGCATCAGCAGCCCAAATTCAGAAATCAGGATCCAGAATTGAGGTCTCCGGAAGCCGGATTCAAGAATCAGGCTCCAGACTTGAGAAGAATCTCAATTCTCCCTTCTTGTTGTCACAGAATTATGAGGTCAGATATTATCAAACGCGAGTCGTCCCAGAATTGGCGGCAGATGGAACAGTTGCATTCATCCTGTGCGCCACCCGCGATATCACCGAGCGCAAGCAGATGGAAGAGTCGCTGCGAGTGGCTCAAGCCCGCCTGCACCACCTGCTCACCGCCAGCCCATCTGTTATTTACAGCTCCCTGGCGTCGGGAGATTGCTGCACCACTTTTATGGGTGAGAACGTCACTTCTATGCTCGGATACGAAGCGCGGGAATTCTTGTCAGATTGCAATTTCTGGACTGCAAGGCTGCACCCGCAAGACGCAGAGCTTGTCACAGCCAAGCTGTTAGAGCTGCTGTCAACAAACTGTCAAGCCCTAGAATACCGCTTCCTGCATAAAGATGGAACCTACCGCTGGATGTATGACCAAGTGCAGGTGGTGCGCGACGCCCAAGGCAACCCCTTAGAATTCGTCGGTTCCTGGACAGATATCACGGAGCGCAAGCAGGCGGAGGCGTCATTGCAGTATCGCGTTGTTCTGGAACAGCTGATCGGCGATATCTCCACCCACTTCCTGAATCTGCCACCGGCTGAGACTGACAGGGGAATTCAGCAAGCGCTGCACGCCCTGGGAGAATTTCTCGGCGTCGATCGCACTTATGTGTTCCGGTTCGCTGAGAGTGGCGCGACGATGGACAACACCCACGAGTGGGTAGCTCCGGGTATTGAACCGCGCACCGGCAGACTGCAAAATGTGCCGGTGGATGTTTTGCCGCCGCTGCGGGACACTATCAAGCGGGGAGAGGTATTGGCCCTCACTGCCGCAACAGCGGAATTTCAGTTGCCAGGTATTCAATCGCTGCTCAAGGTGCCGCTCGCTGCCGGCGGTACTGTGGTAGGATTTATCGGCTGCGATGCGGTGCGCACTGGCAAAACCTGGACGGAAGACCACATCGCCTTGCTGCGAATTGTGGGAGAAATTTTTGTCACAGCGATAGAGCGCCGCCGGTTTGAGCAGGAACTGGAGTTGCGGGCTGCAGATTTGGCCCGTTCCAATACCGAGTTAGAGCAGTTTGCCTATGTCGCCTCCCACGACTTGCAAGAGCCCCTGCGTGCTGTCACCGGCTACACGCAACTTTTATCCAGGCGCTACTCTGGCCAACTCGACGCCAAAGCAGAGGAATACATTGCTTTTGCTGTGGAAGGAGCCAACCGCATGCAGCAGCTGATTAAGGACTTGCTGATGTATTCCCGGGTGGGAAGGCGGGGGAATGAGTTTGTGCCGGTGGACTTTGTGGCTGTGTTCCAGGCGGCTGTGGCCAACCTGGAGGTGGCTGTGGCAGAAAGTGGCGCGACTCTCACGCACAGCGAGTTGCCAACTGTCAACGGGGATTTTACCCAACTCGTGCAGTTAGTGCAAAATCTTGTCAGTAATGCCCTCAAGTACCGCAGCGATCTCGCGCCGGTGATTCATGTCAGGGCTCAGCGACAAAACAGTTACTGGCGGTTCGCGGTGCGGGATAATGGTATTGGGATCGACCTAAAATACAGCGATCGCATTTTTCAGCTCTTTCAGCGCTTGCACACCCGCGACGAGTATCCCGGCACCGGGATCGGTCTGGCTATTTGCAAGAAGATTGTTGAAAGGCACGGCGGTCGCATTTGGGTCGAGTCCGCACCCGGTCAGGGATCGACTTTCTATTTCACGATTCCAGGGGAACAGGCTTAAAGTGGGGGCGTGCCCCCACCCTGCCGCCCCCCACTCCCCCAACCCCTACAAGCTGTAGGGTGCGCTAATAGCTCACTCTACAGCTTGGTTGGCGATCTGGGGATAATTTTGTCCTGCAATGAGTGGCTACAGAGCCAGTCAAGTAATTCCAGAAACCGGGTTCTTGGTAGCAGTAATTTTATCTTCCTCACCTAAATTGCTAGTTCTGAAGATATTCCCGTTCCGATCCCCCCCTAACCCCCCGCGCGACAAAAAAATTTCCTCTGGCTCCCCCCTTTTTAAGGGGGGCGGGGGGGATCAAAAAGGGGGGGACTAAAAAAGCCCCCTGGTAGGGCGGCTACCGACACGGAGACTGCCCCTTGGGGGGCTGAATTGCCCATTTTTCGCGCCTAGAAACTCGGGTTTCCTTTTTCCAGATACTTTTAATCGGTTTTTTTACCCCTATTTTTAATGCTTGACTCGCCCTCTAGCCGATTCTCAACCAAAAGGAGCGCAATGGCCAATATGAGAGCCGGCAATAGACCTGTGGATATTTTGCTGGTGGAAGACTCCGCCAGCGATGCTCACCTGATGAGAGAAGTGCTCGGCGAAACCAAGTTGCTCAAACACCTGCACCTTGTCAAGGATGGGGTGGAGGCGCTAAACTTTCTGCACCAGTGTGGCAAGTACGAACACGCACCGCGCCCAGCCCTCATCCTGCTGGATTTGAACTTGCCCAAGCTGGATGGCAAGGAGTTATTAGCCGCGATTAAAACCGACCCGCATCTGCAACTGATTCCCGTGGTGGTTTTAACCACATCCGCCACCCCAGCGGACATCCTCAACAGCTACAAACTCCACGCCAACTCGTATATCGTCAAGCCTTTGGACTTAGATGATTTTATTGAGGTGGTTCAAGCCATTGTGCATTTTTGGCTGGGAGTGGCGACTCTGCCGGCAGATGCCCTCGGCACTGCCGGTTAGGGGCTGGGCATGGGGTATGGGGCGCGGTTTATCGGGGATTCAAGTTGACATTTGCACCCGCTATTTTGTCTCCCCTTGGTACACAATTCTAACTTCCGGTAGAAAGCATATATACAAAACCCTTACAGGCCTGTTTTGTAAAGACCGTTCTTTCGGATTGCCCTAAATTTTATCCGGGGGCGTCCCCGAACGGCGGCAAGTTGGCCCGAAATCGGGGCGGTTTGACCGGCAATTGGGTATGGGGCGCGGTTTATCGGGGATTCAAGTTGACATTTGCACCCGCTATTTTGTCTCCCCTTGGTACACAATTCTAACTTCCGGTAGAAAGCATATATACAAAACCCTTACAGGCCTGTTTTGTAAAGACCGTTCTTTCGGATTGCCCTAAATTTTATCCGGGGGCGTCCCTGGTATCGTCCGCCCCCGGTTTGGGGCATGGGGCATGGGTTACGGGTTTCAGGACACCCAACCCCCCCAGTTGCCAGTCCCTGGGGGTTCCGCGTTTTTTCGGCTCCGTAGCTTCACTGAAATTTTCTCTTAACATAATGTATTATTAAATAATTATACGGTCGCAAAATGTAAATTTTTGTTAAAACCGCACCCGACCAAAACTTGCCAGAGCCTATCCTGAAGAAGAAGCCTGGAAAAATCTGTCGGCTGGAAACCGTCCCGTATGCAACTCCTCTTAGTGGAAGACAACCGCGCTGATGCAGTAATGCTACAGGAGCTTCTGACAGAAGACTCTGCGGTGCTGGTGAGGCTGACGGTGGCTAAGCGGCTCACTGAAGCGATCGAGCGGCTGCAAGCACAGAGCTTTGACATTATTTTACTGGATTTGTCGCTGCCCGACACGCAAGGGCTAGATACCCTCCTGCAGGTGCAACAGCAGGCTCCCAGTCTGCCAATTGTGGTGATGACCGGCACAGACAGCGAAGAACTAGCAATGGAAGCTGTCCGCAAAGGGGCGCAAGATTATCTGGTCAAAGGTCAGGTGGACGGGCAGCAGCTGATGCGGGCCATGCGCTACGCCATAGAGCGCAAGCACACCCTAGAAGCGCTGCGCGACAGTGAGGAGCGGTTTCGCCTCCTGGTTGCCGGCGGCAAAGATTATGCCATTTTCACGCTCTCTTCCGACGGGCGGGCGGTGAGTTGGAACCCTGGAGCCGAAAGCATCCTGGGGTATCGAGCCGAAGAAATTCTCGGCGAGCATTTCTCGCGCTTCTACGTTGAGGAAGACATTGAAGCAGGCTTGCCGCAGGAGCACTTGCAAAGAGCAGCGGCGGAGGGGCGGTTCGAGGGGGAGGGCTGGCGCAGGCGGAAAGACGGGGCGCGGTACTGGGCGGCGGTGACAGTCACCGCCTTGCGAGATGAGAACGCACAGCTGCGGGGGTTCGCGAAAGTGATCCGCGACTTGAGCGAGCGCCAGCGAGCGGAGGGGGAAATCCGCTCGCTGCACGAAGATTTAAAGCGTCGGGCTGCGGATCTGGAAGTAGCGAACAAAGAACTGGAAGCTTTCAACTATTCAGTTTCCCACGACTTGGGCAATCCGCTGTCAGCGATCGAGGGCATGAGCTGGGCGCTGCTGGAACAGTGCGCCGACCGGCTCGACGAGAAAGGCAAACACTACCTGGATCGGATTCGCGCCGCCTGCAAGCGCATGCAGCAACTGATTGAAGATTTGCTGTACCTGTCGCGCGTCAGCCGCAGCGAAATGCAGATGCAGCGCGTTGATTTAAGTGAGCTGGCGCAAAAAATTGCTCAGCAGCTGCAGCAGGCGCAGCCAGAACGTCAGGTAGAGTTCGAGATCGCTGCCGGTGTGGGGGCGGTGGGGGATGAGCGCCTGCTGCAAATCGCACTGGAAAATTTGTTGGGTAATGCCTGGAAGTACACCGGAAAAAAGCCGGTCGCCCGCATCAGCTTCGGGGTGACTCAGCAGGCGGGAGAAACCGTGTATTTCGTGCGCGACAACGGTGCCGGCTTTGATATGAATAATGCCGGCCAGCTGTTTGTTCCCTTCCGGCGTCTGCACAAAAAAGAAGAATTTGAAGGAACCGGCATTGGTTTGGCGACGGTAGAGCGCATCATTCACCGGCACGGGGGGCGGATTTGGGCGGAGGCTGAGGTGGGCAAAGGTGCGACGTTCTACTTCACTATTGCAGAAAGCAAGTAAGTAGGATGACACAAATAAACGGAACATCAAGAAACCGGGTTTTTAAAAGAAACCTGGTTTTTGAAACTCTCGAAGAAGGCAAGTAACCTCTATTTTAT
>CAZJNL010000049.1:0-12160 GCA_964546515.1 uncultured Oscillatoria sp. | reverse complement strand
GGATTTGGCATTGGGCATGGGGCATCATCCCTTTGGGTTGCTACTGAAACCTACCCCCTAACCCCTAACCCCTAACCCCTAAGGAACCCAGCGGTAGATTTTAATTGTCTTGTCGGAACTGCCACTGACGATCGTCTTGCCATCGGCGCTAACCGCCACGGCATTCACAGCTCCTACATGGCCGGAGAAAGTGCCGAGCAGTTTGCCGGTGGCTGTGTTCCACAACTTGACCGTCTGGTCACGGCTGCCGCTGGCCAGCATACTGCCTTGAGCGCTGAAGGCCACGGAATTCACCATGTCCAGATGGCTAGAGAGCCGGTGCAGCAAAGACCCCACTGGGCGTCCCTGCGGGTCTGGGGTTATCTGCCAGAGCTTGACCGTTCGGTCTTTGCTGCCGCTGGCGAGCAGTTTCCCATCCGGACTGATGGCGACAGAATTCACTGAGTTGAAATGCCCGGAGAGGGTGCTAACCAGCTCGCCGGTGGCTGCGTTCCAAAGATAGATATTGTTATCCAGACCGCCGCTAGCCAGGAGCTGGCCATTGGGACTGAAGGCAACGGACTTGACCATGCCGGAACGACCGCCGAGGGTGCGTGTCGGGTAGGAGGGAGTGTCGCTTTTGGCGGTGGCGATCTGCCAGAGCTTGACGGTTCTGTCCTCACTGCCACTGGCTACGATTTGGCCATCCGGGCTGATGGCGACGGCATTGATATCCCTTAAATGCCCAGCGAGATCGGCCTGCAAGCTGCCGGTGCCGGTGTGCCACAGCTTGACGGTGCCGTCATCGCTGCAGCTGGCCACAATCTGGCCATCGGGACTGATAGCCACGCAATTCACGGCGTTTAAATGCCCAAACAGAGTGTGCAGGAGTTCGCCGGTGTTTAAATTCCAAACCTTTACGGTGTCGTCGAGACTGCCACTGACAAGGATAAGGCCATTGGAGCTGATGGCGACGGATGTCACCCAAGAGGAATGCCCGGTCAGCGTGTGGGCGCATTTCCAGCCGCGCGTTTTAGGCTTGGATGTCGGTGTGGGTGGGGGGGTTACGACTCTGGCTAGGGGAGGGATCTGAGCGGGAGGCGGGGGCGGCGGGGGTGCGGCTTTAATCTCGTTGAGGTTTTTCAGCACTTCCTCAGCTGACTGGTAGCGAGCGCTTACCATGTCTTCGATCATCTTGTCCAGGATTTGCGCCAATTGCTCGCTAATCGCTGCCCCCCGTTTGGCCAGATGCTCCCGCCACACCCAGCCCCTGAGGGGGTCAAAGAGATGATCCGGTTTGACGCATGTCAGCAGGTTAATGCAAGTGACGCCCAAACTGTAGATGTCGCTTGCCGGATAGGCTTTGCCGCTGCGCAGCTGTTCCAGGGGCGCATAGCCTTGGGTGCCAATTTTTGTACCCGTTTGCATCAAGGAGGCTTTGCTCAGCACCTTGGCCACGCCAAAATCGATCAGCATCAATTGGCCATCGCGCTGCCGGCGCAAGATGTTCACCGGCGTAATGTCGCGGTGAATAACATTGTGGGCGTGGATAAACTTGAGCACCGGCAGCAGGGAGTTGAGAATCTGCCGAATCTGCTGTTCGCTGAAGGCTCCCTTCTCCTGCATATCGTGCCACAAAGTCTGCCCGTCAATGTACTCTTGCACCAGATACAGGCGCTGGTTTTGTTCAAAAAAAGCCAGAAGCGCCGGAATTTGCGGATGCTCTCCGAGCTCGCACAGTCGCATGGCTTCTTGATTGAACAGCTGCATCGCCTTGTCCAGTGAAGCCTGCGCTCGCGAGCCGCTCCCTTCGATTTGCGGCAGCAGTTGCTTAATCACGCAGCGAGTTAAGAGCCGGTCTTCGTCCACCGCTAGGTAGGTTCTGCCAAATCCCCCTTGCCCGAGGGGTTGGATGGCACGGTAGCGCTGTTTTAGCAGTAACTGTGACCCGCAACTGATGCAATGCGTTAACCCATCTGGGTTTTGCGGGTGCGAACAGGCGGGATTGAGGCAAAAATTCATACTGGAAAGCAATGGGGAGCCTGACTATATGGTAAGTCTTCCCCACCTTCCTTAGTTCAATTCAGCTGATGGAGAATTTTATATTTTATATTTTCGATTCACGAACGGCAATGGGCATTCATCCCTTAGGGGGCACGGTCGCTGTGAGAGCCGGGGGGAGCGGGCCACCCTCTGGGGATGGGGCTGTCGGGCTGGGTGATTTCCCCGAGCATTTGGGAGTCGGGGCTGCACCCAGGGCAGGGTTTTACTTCCGGCTAATCGCGCTCTGTATACCCACCTGCGGCGCTCGATTGCCCGAGAGCCGCAATCCTTCTTGGGCTATTCCTCGGAGGGCAAGGGATGGCAATTATCTGCGCACGCTTTCAGGTGGGGGCAGCAGTTGGCTATTCCAAATGTAGCGAGGTCTGGGAGCGCGGCGCTCAGTTCCTCAAAGCGCCGACAACCTATTATAATTCTATTATAATTTTTCATAAAGCTGCGCTCACAAGAACCATGACTGACTCTAAAGACGCCTTAGAACTAGAGCAATTCCTGAATCTGATTCAGACATTTTTATTTATCTTAATACGGCATTGGCTGTCAGCCGTATCTGTGTTTGCCTCGGTTGTTGCGATCGCAGCCCTATCTACCTTTTCCCAAGAACCCCTGTATGAAGCGGTCGGAAAGCTCCGGTTTGAGAGAATTAGTGATATCTCTTCTCTAACCGGGGGAGGAGCGGAAAAGGTTGGCCGGCTGGACATCTTGGCTCCAGCGAGCGATCCTCTGCTGACAGAAGCCGAAGTAATTCGCTCTCGTTCCGTTGCAGAAATGGCGCTCGCCAGACTCTACGACGAGCGAGTTACCACTGGGGCAAAGGATGAGAGTCCGTGCAACTCATCTCGCCCTGACCCCATGTCGCCCACGCCCAATCTCCCGTTTACCTCAGACAAAATTGGGATGAAATCGACGGAGGTAGTGGTAAATCGTATCGAGCCAGAAATATTTTTGAGTCCGCTCGAAGTGCGGCCCATTCCCGGAACGGATATCCTGAAGATTTCCTATAAAAGTAACTTTCCCCAACAAGCTTTCCAAAGAGCGAACGCCCTAATGGAAGCGTACCTAGCGTACAGTGCGTCCGCGAAACAGGGCGATATAAATAAGGCTCTTAAAGCCATAGAGGAGCGGCTTATTCAAGCGGAAGAATCTTGGAAAAAAGCCGAGTGGGATCTCAAGGTATTTAAAAATAGTGAGGAGGTGGTTAACTTAAAGCAGCAAGCAGAATTGGCCTTAAATCAAGTTCAAGAACTTAAAACGCTCAGCGAAAAATTGGGGGCTGAGTTGGGGTCAGTAAACCAACAGTTTACTGTCCTGCAAAATCAGTTAGGGATGGATTTGCCAGAAGCGATGCTAGCAATTTCTCTCGCTCAAGACACCGCAGTACAGAGTGCGATTGCCGAAGTCCAAAACACCCAAGTAGAATTAGCTAGACAGCAAGCAAGGTTCAAGGAAAATTCTCCACTTATGGAGGAACTGAACAGAAGGAGAGCCGCGTTAGAAAAGCTTCTGAAAGGAAGAATTGAAGAAAAACTAGGGGGGCGAGATACAGAGTTTTACGCTCGCTTGCAAATGGGCTTACTCCACCAAAATTTGATTGAAAATTTGGTTTTATTAGAAGCCCGACGACAAGGTTTGAACCGCCAGATTGAGGATTTAAATCAATTAGCGAAAGGGCACGAAAGCCAGCTCAATAAATTCCCGAATTTGGAGAAAAGACAGAGTGAGTTAGAACGGAAGCGAGAGGTATCCCAAGCCACCTATTCTAATTTACTGAGTCAGCTTCAGTCACTTCGGGTTTCAAAAGAGCAGAAAGTTATCAATGCCAGCATTCTGGAATGCGCCGTTGAGCCTAAAGTTCCGGTTGCGCCCCGCACCACATTAAATCTTATCATAGGGAGTGGAGCCGGTCTAATGCTCTCCGTAATGACTGCTTTTATCGTCGAGGGAATAGAGCTAGTCTCAAAAAACCGACGTTCCCAACTCCCCTAGCAGCTAGAAGCCAAAGTATTTCTGCAGCAAATATTTGACCAGCAGACCCAGCAAAAACCAGGGTTCTACCAAATAGCGCCGCCACAACCGGCGAGGTTCTGTTATCAGCCGGTAAAACCACTCTAGCCCAATGCGCCCCAGCCAGCGCGGGGGGGTGGGAATTGCTCCCGCCACATAGTCGATACAGGCTCCAGACGGGAGTATAACATTAGTCTGAAGGTGAGCGTAATTATCCAAAATCCACATTTCTTGGGTGGGCATTCCCATCCCCACCATTAAAATATGGGGAGAATAATGGTTAATTTTCTCCCGAACCAGCCGGTTCTCCTCACTGTCAAGGTCAACATCGAAGTAGCCGTGAGCGATTTGAATCTGCAATTGGGGGAACTTGATCTGCAGAATCTCGCTCCCTTTGTCGGCGATACCGGGCTTAGATCCCAAGTAGAAAACCCGCCACCCTTGCTGTGCCGCCTCAGCCATCAAGGGATCGATCCAGTCTACAAAGGTGACGCGGTGTTCGCGGCGTAAGGGGAGTCCGAGCAATTTTCCCAAGAATACTAAGGACATCCCGTCACAGTGAGAATATTCAGCCACCTCATAAAATTGACGCATCTTGGGAAGGTGATGGTAGAGGTACAAGCTGTGCAAGTTGTGATTAGCGATAATCCAGCATTGCTGTTTCTCAATGGCTGTGGAAATCAGAGTGTTTAGCTCCTTTATGGTCAAAGGATTGACCGTGACGCCCAAAATGCGAACCGCCCGGTTAGCGGCTAAAGTTTTGAATGGAGGATTCGTAGTCATCTGTCATCTTTTCTAAACTGAACAGCGCGGCACGTTGTCGATCGCGAACTGATAACGCTCCCCGGAGTTTATCACAATCTAATACTTTTTGAATAGCTTCAGCCCAAGCTCGATCGTCTGATGGTGGAATCAGTAATCCTGCGGGTTGGCTCTCAATGATGTCCTCTGGCAAGTGTCCCTCTTCTAAGTTGGAAATGGGAGAAATCCCAAGGACACCGCCAAGAACTTCTTTGAGAGCTGGGATGTCGCTGGCAATTACGGGCAAGCCAGCAGACATTGCCTCGATAAGAGCCAAGCCAAAAGCCTCGAAATGAGACGGAAATGCAAAAATATCTCCGGTTCGCAGAAAGTCGGCGATATCTGAGGGAGATATTTCTCCTAGAAAATGAACGCGCTCGCCAATACCTAGAGTTAAAACTTGCTGTCTTAACTCTTCTCGGAGTTCCCCGTCGCCGGCGATCGCCAAATGCACATTCGGCAGCCAGCAGATCGCCTTCAGCAAGACTTGCTGATTTTTTTGATAAGCTAAGCGCCCCACGTTGATCGCCAGCGGAACACTCTGAGGCAGACCAAATTTAATCCGCGCCTCTATTTGACTCAGGGACGACTCCCGCAAATAAATTCCATTATAAACGAGTTGCAACCGGCTCAGATAAGACTTTGGATAGTTAGCGAAAGACTCGCACACCGAACGAGAAACGGCAATATTTGTCGTGTAGACACCCAAGCTGCCGATCGCCCAATCCAGATATCGAGCCATCCGGGGATAAGTCCACGCCGGGTTGTGTTGGGAAGCCACCCTAGCCGGCACCCCCGCCAAGAGAGCGGAAATTTGTCCGAGTCCATTGGCATAGTGGGTATAAGTAATCACCCCATCGGGGTTAAATATTCGCAACTGCCGATTCAAAGCCATAAAAATATACAGATAATCGGCTAGCTTCTTCCGCTGAGAATCAAACATCACCCGCACCCCTTCTTCGCCCACATAAGTAGGGCGCTTGAGGTAGAGAAACCAAGTCTCTGACAAGTGCCCGCGCCGCCGCAATTCAGCTGCAATTTGGATGGCTGCTGCCTGCGCCCCACCACCTTCCATCTGAGTGACAATATTAACAATTCGCAAGGCTCTGTGATTCATACTTCTTCCCGTAAAACCGCCTCGTAGATATCCTCTAGAATACGAGTCTGGATCTGCAAATTGAACAGAGTGTGCACCCGCTGTTTGCCGTTGTGGCTAAACTGCTGCCAAAGTGTTCGATCTTCTAGCAAACGCAAAATATACGCGGCTAGCTCCTGGGAGTCTCGTTCTGCAGCTAGAAAACCAGTTTCACCGTGCCGTACTGCTTCGGGAATCCCACCACTGGCAAAGCTGACTACTGGCAATCCCATAGCTTGGGATTCTGCAAAAACCATGCCAAATGCTTCACAGTCACCCGATTCCACGGTAACGCTCGGAACGCTGAACACCTTCGCCCGATTCATCCAAGTTTTTACCGCTGCTGGGGATTGCGCTCCCAGAAAACGGTAACGCTGCAAGGAGCTGGCAGCCATTTTCTCTAAAGCAGAGCGCTGGGAACCCTCCCCAATTACAACTAGCTCTATATCTGGCATTACTGCTTGCACTCTAATCATAGCTCGAATCAGGTAATCGCATCCTTTTCTCTCCACTAAACGCCCAATAAACAGCACGAATGGTTGGCGCGGCACCGTGGGATCTGGCTTAAATTTATCCACATCCACACCGATGTAGTGAACTCGAATTTTTTCTGGCGGGAAACCTTGCTCTAGCAGTTTCGTTTTGATGAACTCGGAAACGGCAATGAACAGCCTAACCTCACGTTTAAGGACTTCTCGCCGGCGTAAATAGACCTGGTGGACGTAAAACGAGTTTCGGGCGTATTCATCTTTCACTGTAGCATAAAAACCGTGAAAGGTGACTATCATCGGAATTCCCAAAAACTGGGATATCGGGAATGCCCAGGTTGCGCCACCACCGGTGTGCGCGTGAATCAATGCAGGCTGGATCTGGCGTAACTCTCGATAGAACGATGGTGCTGTGCCCCAAACTTTGAACAGTATCTCGGCAACTTTCCCCGCCAATCCGCCTTTATTCACCACTAGGGTGCGCTCTTCGGGCAGGGGCAATCCCAATACGCGCCGCGACCCCACATAGTACGGGACAAAACTTTGCAATTCCTCTCCTTGGCTTTTTACAAAGGTTTCCCAAGTGCGGAGTAAATGATCCCAATAGATGATTGCGGCTGGTTTTCTAGACATTAGATTTTTCCTCCTTTTCTGGTTCTGCTGGCTGGATCGCGGCAGGCGACATCGAGAGAATGGTTGCTACATATACTGCCCAAAAGATGCTGTGTTGTGTCAGGAGCGTGCTTTCGGTGATGTTGTACAGAACAGTAAATGTCATGCAGGTCATGGGCCAGAATTCTTCTGGGGTTTGCCGCGAGCGGATACAGGCTATTACTTGTGGCAACTTACTCAAGAATTGCAGCGCAAATGCTATAACTCCGAATAAACCCAAATCTAGCCATAAGTCTAAAAACCCATTATGCGATTTACCAGCTACGTTCGGTCCGAGGATACGCAAGATGTGGGCATCTTTAATTCTCACCGCTGACCAAAACGCACCGTACCCGTAACCCAGCCAAGGACGTTCGCGAATCTTCACCAGCACTGCTTCCCAGAGAGAAGTGCGCTGGCTGAGTGTAACATCTTTTCTCAATAGACTTGTCACTATTTCCAGATTACCTATAACCCACCAAATTATACAGCATCCCAGGATTCCCGCCGCAATGATCCAGGGGAATGGCACGGGAGAGTACCGCTGTAAAGCTTTGGATGCGGGGAGCAGTGCGAGAATGGCCACAAATACGATTAAAGCAGTTTGGGAAGTCGAAGTCCAGATGAGGGCAGCGGAAAGACCGAAACCAGCCCAAAGAATCCAGCGGTGCCGGCGACTGCTAAGAGCAAGAATCAGAAAAATAATGGCGCTCAGGCACATCCAGCGACCGAGATTATTTTGGTTCCAATAAATGCCTCGCCACCCATCATAGTGAAGCCCGTAGGTTGGCAGCGCTGTGGCAAATACTAGACTGAGCAGTGCGGATATACCCAACATCCAGGCTAACAGTTGCAGCTGTTCTTTCAGGCTATAGCGCGTAGCCAAGTATATGCCAAACAGGGTGGTTGCCCCCAGACCAATACTGTGGCGCAGGGTAAGTTTCGGCAGTTCTGACCAGGCAGCGGAAGCCAAAGAAATTCCTATCAGAACCCATAATAACTTATCTCTTGCCGCTACATCAAGGGCTTTTTGCCATTGGGGGATAAGTAAAAGCAAGATAATTGCGTATGTTCCCCAGCGAACAGCCCGCAATACCGGATCTGCCTGACTTGGATCGTCTAACCTAAACTGTCCCATTTTTTCGTGCACCTGTCCGACCAGGGGTTCTGTAAAAATCAGCAGCGCTAAAACGATAAATGGCTTGTCGGCAAATTCTCTTAACTTCAAAAGAATCTTTATCATTTTATTCTCCTCTTTGTGTAACTTCTGCCTCTTGACTGCCAGACAAAATCGAGAAACCGACCGACACATAAAGTACCCAGAATAGACTATTGCGGGTGACTAGGGTGCTTTCTGTGAGGTTGAATAATATCAAAAATGTCAGATAAGTTAAGGGCCAAATACCCTCGGTTGTTTTGTGCGAGCGGAGCCAGGCTATCGCTCGCAGTAAGTTTCTTACAAAACCGAGTATAAATATCCAGCATCCTAACAATCCCAAATCGAGGCATAACTGTAAAAACCCGTTGTGAGCGTGACTCAAGGTTCCCCTCCAGTCATAAAGAGTCAGCCAGATTTCCTCGGACTCACTCCCCCAACCCAACCAGAATGCACCGTAACCGTAACCGAGCAAGGGACGCTGACTAATCTCCATTATAACTAATTCCCATATTTTTGTGCGCCCCGTAAATGTGGCATCTTTTCCAATCGCCCCCATTATGGGTTCCAGACTGTCGAGAGTCCACAACAACGTACTTCCTGCCACAATTATGGAAATTATTGCCCAAGGCACAGCTAGCATATAGTGCGATCGCAAGCCTCTGTAGACAGGAAGTATGACCGCGATAATCACAAATACGATTAAGGCAGTTTTCGCGTGCGATTGCCACAAAAGACTAACAGAAAAACCCAATCCCAACCAGGCAATCCAAGAAGGAATGCTGCCCTCCAGTACCAGGATTAGAAAGATAACCGCACTCAGGCACATAAATTGACCCAAACTGTTTTTGTGGGAATAAATTCCGCACCATCCTTGTGTGCCGTAAACCCCGTAACGCGGCAGCGCTAACGCTAAAATTAGGCTAACTAATGCGGCCAAACTTAGACAAGAAGCTAATAAACGAAGTTGCGCTTTTAAACTAAAGCGCCTAGCCAGATATACTGCAAACACCGTTGTCAGTACCAGGGCAAAACTGCGGCGCAGTGTAATTCCTGGATTGCCGGACCAGACAGTGGAAGCCAGGGCAATTGCCATTAGTACCCACAAGGTTTTGTCTCTGAGGGCAAGCATAATAGAACTCTGCCACCACGGAGCGAGTAGGATTAGGGTGAGTGCGTATATTCCATAGTAGGCAATTTGCTGTCCAGAACTTCCCTGAGTAAAGGATTCCACCCCACCTCCCCCGGAAAGTTTATCTCGCAAATCTAAAAATCCTGTAAAACACAGCAAGACCAAAAATGTAAGCCCGGTTTCGGCTACCCTGACGACTGCCAAGATGTTTGTCAACCTTTTAGACGGTGATAAAGGCATCGAATAAGCACCTCAAGTTTCTCTGAAAGCGTCAGCCATTCCCAATACCTGTTGGCCAGGTTTCTGTATTCCGTCTCAACTCCGCCGCACCGCCAATAAGTGCCAACTCCTTCCGCAAATAGTTTATTGGTAAAGGTTTTTAACTTAGGAAATTTAATTTTTAGCCAATAAGCGATAATGATATCTACGCTGGCTCTCAGTTGCGGCTTGTCCTTCCTGAGAGTGTAGGCATTATTGGCGTGAATTCTTTGAAGGGCTAATTCCCGCTCTATAAAAAACCCTCGTTCTAGATAAAATGCGGCAAATTTTAGGTAATTATCACTGGTAATGGTAATCGCTTCAGGCATGGGTAGAATCAATTTTAAAAGGGAGCGGCTAAAACAAAGACCCGATGTAGCGGGGTGAGAGAAGCGTCGTTTTCCACTTTGAATGTAGGCTCGAAAATCGCGCTGACCTGACGGACAGCGAGCTGTGCGAATCTCAATCAATTCCCGCCCCAACTCATTCACCAATCTAAGCGGGTGAAAGCACCAACCAATATCTGGATAGCATTCAAACACAGTCACGATCTCAGCTACCTTGTCCGGCATCAAAATATCGTCAGAGTCAAGGAAACAAATAAGCTCGCCACTACTGGCGTCAAACCCCGCGTTAAAAGCTGATGCCTGACCGCCGTTCTCCTTAAGCACTGGGATAATTTTGTCTCCATAGCTGGCAATAATTTCTCGCGAATCGTCCGTGGAACCGTCATCTACAGCAATGATTTCAACATTCTCGTAACTCTGATTTAAAGCGCTGTTAATAGCATCCCAGAGAAACTGACCGTAATTGTAGTTATCAATCACAATGCTGACCAGGGGATTATTTTTCATCTGTTTTCCCCCCTTTTAAAATTAGCCAAAAAACGCCTCATTTCTGATAAAGTACCAGGCCAAAGCAGGACAGCGGGCAAACTGACGAAAGTCCAGGCTCCAAGCTGCTGCCAAAATAGGGGTAAACTCATCCCCACCCACCAGATCCCAGCCAGTCGGTAGTCGGGAGCATCCAAGTAGCGCACAATATAAGCGTGAATCACGATATAGCTGAGGATAGCCAAAACTTCTGCCACACCATATCCTATTATACCCCACTGTGGCACGAGAAAATACGCACCTCCAGCAAATAAAGCGATATGGGCGAAATGAAAGAGTGTTACTTCCCAGTTGCGCTTAAGCACATAAAGCGTGGAGGAGTGGAGATTAAATAGGGCGTTGGTCAAGTAACTCAGGGCAATGAATGGGTAAACCTGGAGGACAAGAAGCCAGGTTTTATCCCAGAATAGGGGAAAAAGCCACGGAGCAACACAACCAAATCCAACCAGAAGTGGTGCCAGCGCTAAAATTTGCAAGCGCATCCCTTCACCGATTGCTTGGACAAGGCGAGTTCGATCTGCCTGTAAATGACTGAGGGTTGCAATAGAAAGCCTCCAAGTGGCATTCTTCAAGAAACTCAGCCTCTCTACTAACTGTATGGCTAAATCTACATAGCCTGCGGATTCCTTGCCTAAAAATGGCAATACCACCAAGGGGTTCACCAATTGGCGCAAGTGCCAAACCCACATGGAACTAGAATAACCAATACCGTACCCAACCATCTGCCTTACCAGTTTCCAGTCCCAATAAAAATGAGGACGGTATTGTGTCTTTTGGTACAGGATCGTTAACTCTACCACTTTCTGGCTCCACCACCCGCCTACTGGTGCCCAAACTCCAAAACCTTGGAATGCCAAGGTAAGGGCAACTAAATAATAGACGATTTGACTGATAAAGTCGGTTATGGCAACCAGACGATAATTCAAGGCACGTTCGAGGCGAGCTAAGGGAATCAGAGCTAGCAAATGAATTGGCAGCCCTAAGAATAGGGTTATGATTATCGGAGTGAATCCCTTATCTTTTGACAGCTGTTCCCAAAAAGGCAAGCCTAAAAGCGCGACCAAATTCACAGATATGCCGAACACCAGTAACAGGGTGAAAGCTTGGTGGTAGTCTTCATGGCGCTGTTCATTATTTTCCCCTCGAATTAAGTACACCCCAATTCCCAACTGGGTAAAGTCATAGCTGTATTTGTAAATTCCCAGTGCGGCTGCATACAGTCCGTAATTCTCCGCTCCGATGGTGCGGGTTAGAACCAGCAATCCGCCAAAACCAATGACCATTCCCAGCCCTTGGCGAAGGGCAAGATACGCACCCCCATGCAAGACTCGACTCCGCAGGTTCATCTCTATGTTTTAGAATACCATTTTTTTCTTTGGTTTGGCCCGGTTTAGAGTTTTGAGGACAGGTAGGACGCCTGTTTTTTGGACAGGCGAGACGCCTGTCCTACGCCTGGTATTTGTTAGCACCGGCACGCGAAAAAGTATTGGATTTTTATTCGCGCACCCTACTAACCGCTTGCTGAAAGCCCAACAGAATCAAAATATTGGCCAGCGTCAAAAAGAATTCCGCCCCCCCGTGCAGCAAATCTGCGTTCGCTAA
>CAZJNL010000048.1:0-12166 GCA_964546515.1 uncultured Oscillatoria sp. | reverse complement strand
CGCTGTGCAGAAGCCTGCAGACTCAACCACGATTCCCAGCGGCAAGCCACCCGGGATGCCGGGAGGATTGCCGGTTTGGAAGTCAAGCGGATTCTCAACGAGCCAACGGCAGCCTCCCTGGCTTACGGACTCGATCGCAAGCAACAGCAGACTATCTTGGTGTTTGACCTCGGCGGCGGCACCTTTGACGTTTCCATCCTGGATGTGGGCGACGGCGTATTTGAAGTCAAAGCCACCAGCGGGGACACCCAGCTGGGGGGGAATGACTTCGACAAAAAGATTGTGGACTGGCTGGCTCAGCAGTTTCTAGAAGAAGAAGGAGTCGATTTGAGGCGCGACCGGCAAGCCCTGCAGCGCCTCACCGAAGCCGCTGAAAAAGCCAAAATAGAGCTTTCTGGCGTCGGCGTCACAGAAATCAACCTGCCGTTCATCACAGCCACCGAAGACGGGCCAAAGCATCTGGAAACCCCCCTGACTCGCGCCCAGTTTGAAGGGATGTGCGGCGACTTGCTGCAGCGGCTGCGCATCCCCGTCAAGCAAGCCCTCGCCGATGCCGGTCTGACACCGGCCAAAATTGACGAAGTGGTGCTGGTGGGCGGCTCCACCCGCATGCCAATGGTCAAACAGCTGGTGCGCAGCTTGATAGACAAACAGCTCAATGAGAACGTCAACCCCGATGAAGTCGTCGCTGTGGGAGCAGCCATCCAAGCAGCCATCCTGGCGGGAGACGTTAGAGACGTGCTGCTGCTGGACGTGACGCCCCTGTCTTTGGGGCTGGAAACCATCGGCGGCGTCATGAAAAAGCTCATACCCCGCAACACCACCATCCCGGTGCGCCGGTCGGATATCTTTTCCACCGCCGAAAACAACCAAACCCTGGTGGAAATTCACGTCCTGCAGGGAGAGCGGGAGATGGCAGCCGATAACAAATCCCTTGGCCGGTTCAAGCTGACCGGCATTCCGCCCGCTCCCAGAGGCTTGCCCCAGATTCAGGTATCGTTTGATATTGATGCCAACGGGATTCTCACAGTACAAGCCCTAGACAAAAGCACCGGTCGGGAGCAGAGCATCATCATCCAAGGCGCTTCCACCCTCAGTGAAACGGAAGTCAACCGCATGATCCGAGATGCCGAGCAATTTTCCCAAGAAGATCGCTTGCGGCGGGAGCGAGTCGAGAAGCGCAATCGCACCGAAGCCTTAGCCTATCAAGCCGAGCGGCAGCTGCGAGAAGTCACCCTGGATTATGGCATGCAGTTTGCGCCGGGGATTCGCAACCGCATCGAATCTCTGATTCGAGAGTTGCGCGACGCCCTCGCCCGCAGCGACGAGCGGGGCGTCGATTTGACGAGCTCCCAGCTGCAAGACGCTCTCTACGAACTCAGCCGGGAAGTTTACCAGGTTTCCCGTTCTGACGAAGAGGATAACTTCTTTGACTCGGTTCGGCGCACCTTCTCCGGCGACAGCCGCCCCTCCTATCGCCAGGAAGTCCGCCGCCCCGCCAAAGGGGATTACCGCATGCCCCGCACGAATGCTTCCTCGGATGAGTGGGATGATGAGGATGAGGACTGGTTCTAATTTGTCAGGAGTCATTGGTCAGGGGTCATCGGTCATTGGTTAATGGCTAGTGGCTAATGGCTAATGGCAACTGCTCCAGGAACAATTAGCCGTGGCAAATTAGCCATTAGCAGTTAACAGCTGACCTGCTTCCAACTGACACACAAAGCAACGCTAACCAGATCGCTGACACCAGTCATGGTGTCCTACCCACTGACAGCAGACAACTGACAATGCAGAACTTTCGGAACTACTACGAGATTTTGGGAGTTCCCAGAGATGCCACCGGCGAGGAGATTAAAAAGGTCTACCGGCGACTCGCTCGGCAGTATCACCCAGATTTGAATCCGGGAAACAAACAGGCAGAGGAAAAATTTAAGGATATCGGGGAGGCTTACGACATTCTCTCCGATGCGGACAAGCGGGCGCAATACGACCAGTACAGCCTGTTCTGGAAGCAGAAAGGCTTCCAGGGAAGGCCACCTCGGCGAGATCCCGCGCCAAAAAGCTGGAACAACCGCACCGGCACCGCCGGCACCCGCAAGTCAGAAGAGGTGGATTACGCTCAGTTTCCCGACTTTAACAGTTTTGTTGACCAGATACTGGGCCGGCGCGGCAACTCCGCCAGCGTTTCCACCCCACCCGCAGGGGCCAGGCTCCGCGTCGATTCCCCTGACTCCTTCCGCCCCGGAACCACCAAAACCGCCTACATCGCCGGCTCTCGCGCCGCCCGCCGGGACGTGGAAGCTCGCCTGACTCTGCCCCTGGAAAAAGCCTATCTGGGAGGAAATGAACGGATTCGCCTGGAAGACGGGCGCTCGCTGGAAGTAAACATGCCTTCTGGAATGGTTACCGGACAGCGGATACGCTTGAAGAGTCAAGGAATTGGCGGCGGGGATCTTTACTTGAAAATTACCGTAGCCCAGCATCCCTTCTTTAAGCTGCAAGGATCTGACATCTGCTGCTTTTTGCCCCTGACACCTAGCGAGGCGGCGCTGGGAGGGCCGGTAGAAGTGCCAACCCTCGACGGGTTGGTGAAAATGACCGTGCCGCCTGGAGTCAGGTCTGGCCAGCGCCTGCGCCTTGCCAGTAAAGGCTACCCCACCGGCAGCGGCAGTCGCGGCGACCAAATCGTCGAGATCCAGATTGCAGTTCCGAGAGAATTGAGCCAACAAGAACGGGAACTCTATGAAAAGCTGCGTCAAGTTGAAACCTTCAACCCCAGGCAGGATTTACCCGTGTAGCGGGAAAGAAACAGCGACAGTGAAAAGCGAAACAAAAGCGAAACAAAAGAAAAGATGATGTTTTCTTTAGCTCTCCCGAACTTATGGTAATAACCGCAACTTATTGATTGACTCAAAGGCTTGCTGGAGCTGGTATTTCCTGTGCCCCTACTCCCATCTCCCGTTCCGCAGTAGGGTGCGTTCCCTCTAGTATCGCCCCACTGATGGAGCGAGCGAGAGTCGGGAACGCACCCTATCTCCTAAGACTGGAGCTGGTATTTCCCATGCCCTATGCGCTATGCCCTATGCCCAAAAAAGAGGGTTTTCCACCACTTGTACGGGAGATCCCTTTCTTTTGCGGATGTGCCTTTTACCTTTTTGCGCAAGCAGGGCCGGCGAACGAACAGAGCGAGTCCCCCCGCTGCAATTCGCGCACCCTTCAGGATATCTGGGCGACCCACAGTTTTTTTATCTGTCAGTTCAAACACCCCCAGTAGGGTGCGTTGCCTTCCCCCGACCTGATTGCCGGCATCAAAGCGTAGAATGGCAACGCACCCTAAACTTATTGGCGGAAGCGCTGTCAGTTCAAACACTCCCAGTAGGGTGCGTTGCCTCCCCCCGACCTGATTGCCGGCATCAAAGCGTAGAATGGCAACGCACCCCACACCTCAAAGGCGGGAGCGCTATCGAGTTCAAACACCCCCAGTAGGGTGCGTTGCCTCCCCCCGACCTGATTGCCGGCATCAAAGCGTAGAATGGCAACGCACCCCACACCTCAAAGGCGGGAGCGCTGTGAGTTAAAGCCACTCTGAACCCGAAAAAACAGGAGACCGTTACCGTGACCAAAACCCTGCGCAATCCCATTGCCGAACCGACCAGATTAATTGGCTTGCTTCTCGTTTTTATTCTGCCTTTCACATTAGTAGTATATCAACTTATTTCCGAACTAGACGGCCAGCTACAGTTCGCGCACAAAGAGCGAATGGGGCTGGAGTACAACCAGCATTTTAGACGGCTGTTATAAAGTCTCATACAGGAGCGAGGCGCGGTAAATGCCGGCGCGACCGGCAGTGCGTATTTACCAGCAAACCTCAGAGTCAAGCGAGAGGAAATAGAAACTCAGTTCGGGGCACTTGAGCGAGTCGATCGAAAGCTGGGGGCAACCCTCAAAACCGCCGAAAGATGGAATTCCTTAAAAGAAAAGTGGCAGCAGCTAAAAAGCCAGGAGTCCAGCCTGACGCCCAAACAGAACTTTGACGCCCACACGGCTGTAATTGACGATATTCTGTCCTCGATCGCCCATGTGGGGGACACCTCCAACCTGATACTCGATCCGGTTCTCGACAGTTACTATCTCATGGATGCGGTGATAGTCAAACTCCCCCTTGCCATTCAAGAAACGGCTCTCGCCAGAGAGTTGGGGGCAGAACTAGCCGCACGCGAGCAGCTGCGAGCCGGTGAAAAAGCCCAGCTAATCATTCTAGCCAGCTCCCTCAAATCGCCGGTAGATGCCATAAACAGAGGCATACAAGTCGGTTTCGGCGAAAACCCAAAACTTAAACCCCAACTAGAAGCATTCACCGAAAGCTGCGTGGGGGTTACGACTGTTTTTGTAGAGTTAGTTAACCAGCAAATAGTCACTCCGGAAAGCCTGGAGATTCAACCGGCAGACTATTTGGCAACCGGCAGCAAAGCCCTAGAGGTTCAATTCAAACTCTATGACGCTGCAGCAAAGCCCTGCGCGGATTATTGCAAGAGCGCACAGACCGGCTTGACCAGAAAAAATTTCAAGTTCAGATTTTCGCCATGCTCGGAGCGGCGCTCGCCATTTATGTTTTTATCGCCTACGCACGCAATCTAGCCAAGCGCAAACGAGCGGAAGAGGCGCGGCGGCAAGCTGAAGCGCAATATCGCAGCATATTTGAAAACGCTGTAGAGGGGATTTTCCAAACCGCGCCCGACGGAAAGTACATCAGCGCCAATCCCGCAACAGCACGCATCTACGGCTACTCCTCACCCGAACAGCTCATCCGCACAGTGCGCGACATCGCGCAACAGCTGTACGTCAATCCTGACCGGCTCGCCGAATTCCTTCGCCTGATGGAAGAGCAAGACACGGTAGAGGGGTTTGAGTCGCAAGTCTATCGCAAAGACGGCAGCATTATCTGGATTTCGGAAAACGCCAGCAAAATCCGAGACGAAACCGTGGCTCTACTACGACGGCACCGTTTCTGACATCACGAGCGCGCGTGCGGGCGCAGGAAGAATTGCAGCTGGCAAAAGAAGCTGCTGAATCCGCTAACCGGGCGAAAAGCACAATTCTTGCGAATATGAGCCACGAACTGCGCACGCCACTCAACGCCATTATTGGCTATAGCGAAATGCTGCAAGAAGAAGCCCAAGACTTTGGGTATGAAGATATCGTTCCCGATTTGGAGAAAATTCGCTCCGCCGGCAAACACCTGCTGGCTCTGATCAACGACATCCTCGACATCTCTAAAATTGAAGCCGGTCGGATGGATCTGTACCTGGAAACTTTCGACATTTCGGAGCTGATTTCGGAAGTTGAAGCTACTATTTTACCACTGGTGGATAAAAACCGCAATACCCTGAAAGTGGAGTGCGACCGGCATCTGGGCAACATGCGGGCTGACCTCACGAAAGTGCGCCAGGCGCTGTTCAATCTGCTGAGCAACGCCGCCAAGTTTACCCAAGGGGGGACGATTACCCTAACGGTGAGCCGGGAACTCGCGTCTTTACCCGATGCCCAGGGCGCAATGCCAGATGCCAGATGCCCGCAGATGGTCTTCCGCGTCACCGACACCGGCATCGGCATGAGCCCGGAGCAGCTCAAGAAGGTGTTCCAACCGTTCACCCAAGCGGACGCCTCCACCACGCGCAAATATGGCGGCACCGGCTTGGGGCTGGCAATCGCCCGCCACTTCTGCCAGATGATGGGCGGCGACATTGAGGTGGAAAGCCGTGAGGGTTTTGGCTCCACCTTCACCATCCGCTTGCCAGAGGGGGTGAGCGAAGAAAAAGAAGAAGTCAAGAGTGTGGGGCCCACATTTATGAAAAACTTGGCGGGAGGCGATGCAGCGGAGGGGCGACCGGTTGCTAAATCGCCAGCTGCAGCCGGTGCTGGCACTTTCACCGTCTTGGCCATAGACGACGATCCGGCAGTAGGCTCGCGACATGCCCGCCGGTTAGCCAAGGAAAAGTTTCGCGTTGAGATAGCTGCTTCCGGCGAGGCGGGGTTGCAGAGAAGCGCGAACTCTCCACCCGGATGCGATTGAACAAGGGCGTGCTGGTGCGCGTTCTGGAATGGCTGGGCGGTGCTCTCGGCGCTGAAAGCCGATTCCAACTTGGCTGACGTGCCGGTGATTGTAGCCTCCTCCCTGGACGATAAAAATTTCGGCTTCGCCTTAGGGCCGGCGGACTACCTCACCAAACCCATCGACCGCAACCGCCTCCTCACCCTGTTGCGCAAGTACAAGAAACCTGCTAACCAAATTCTGATTGTGGAAGACGATCGGGCAACCCGCGCTCAGGCTGCGGCGGATGTTAGAAAAAGAGGGGGTTGGTGTCCTGTCAGCCGCAAATGGCCAGGAAGCGCTGCAGCTGTGCTGGCGCTATCCGGATTTGATTGTGCTGGATCTGATGATGCCCCAGATGGATGGTTTCCAGGTGATTGCCGAATTGCGCAACAGTCCGCAGACGCGCAATTTGCCCATTATCGTCGTCACAGCAATGGATCTAACACCTGATGATTACCAGCTCCTCAATGGCTGTGTCGAGCAGATATTCCTCAAGAAAGCCAAAAGCCGCGACCTACTTGTTAACGAAGTTTGCGATCTCGTGATTGCCGCCCGAGCAAACAAGCGAGGGGCGCTAGCCACAAGAAACGGCGGTAGACCGCTGCTGCGCGGTTTCGCTTGCGCTGCGCGAAGCGCTACGCACAGCTGCCGGGGAAGTTGCTGGCAATCCAACGCTGTTTCCCATACCCCCTGCGCCAGTGTCGTGGGAAAACTCTTGCTCTGCCTCTTGCGTTCAGCAGGAATTTCCTCTCAAGGCGGGTTAAAATGGGCGTCGAGACTGTTAGCGCAGCGGCTGCAAAGCAGCTGCGGGCCACTTCGGCACCTCGCACGCCGCGCGAAATCACCAAACTTCGGCCAGCGACCGGCTATTACTTGACTGTTCAAAAGGAAATACAGACAAAAGAAGTGCTGTACTTTAGTAAAAAAAGTAGTTTAAAATATCAAAATTATAATATTTACGAGTTATCACTTTGCTATGCGACAGGGTTGGCTGTTGAGGTGCGCGACACCGGCACCGGCACCCCCCGGGCAGGGGCAAGCCTTGTGCTGGCTCGCAGATTGTCCGGGCGTTGCCAGTGGGGGGGGTGCGGGCTTTGGGCTTTGGAAGTCGGCGTGCCAGAAACCGGTGGCTGTCGGTTGCCCGCAGCGCCAAAGCGGGCTTGCCATAGGATAAGATTTTCTACCCGCCGTGAGGTGGAAATAACTGCCCTTGCCTCTATATTGCAACCACAATAAACATTAGGGTGCGTTCCCCCCTCTCGGCACTACTTCCGAGGAGTACAAGGGCGATGCTGCTGAGGCAGCCGCTGCGCTACGGGAACGCAGCCTACGATGTCGGTCACGTTAGGTCAGAGGGATTGGAGAGTTTAGATTTTAGATTTTAGATTAGGGAAAAGCAATCCAAAATCTCACGCTCGGTGGGCGGGGCACACAAAAGAGGGCTGCTCAAAGCTACAGGGAAAAGAACAATGGCGAAAATCTTGCTGGTCGAAGATAACGAGATGAATCGGGACATGCTGTCGCGGCGTCTGATCCGCAAAGGGTACTTGGTGGCAATCGCCACGGATGGGGCCCTGGGCGTGGAGATGGCTAAGTCGGAAGCTCCCGACTTGATTTTAATGGATATGGGCCTGCCGGTACTGGACGGGTGGCAGGCGACGAGGCAGATTAAAGCAGCACCGGCAACCTGCGGCATTCCGGTGATCGCCCTAACCGCCCACGCCATTGCAGGCGATCGAGAAAAATGCCTAGCTGCAGGCTGCGACGACTACGACACCAAACCGGTGGAATTTCCCCGACTTCTAGCCAAGATTGAGGCGCTTCTCAACAAAGCGACCGCCCCATGAGGTCGGTAAGAACTAAAAACTAAAAAAGCATTCGCGTGCTTTTGTTTTTTCTTTTGCCTGAAGCCGTTTGACCGACGACGACGAGGTGCAGCCGCATCTCCACCTGCGGGAGAATGCCGCCAAAGCTCACGGAAAGGGGGAGGATTGCGCCAGCGGGCCCGCTGGCGGTGAAGATAGAACAAAGAAGGAAGAAGCTGGAAATTCATCCTTTTCCCTACTTTCCCTTTCCTTTGCCTTGGCGGCACCTGCTTGAGGAAAAGGGAGCGCCCCTCCCTACCTGCCCAGGGAGCGGCGGGCGTGTGGGCCTGCAATCCAGCCCTTTGGGCCGGTCTGGGAGACGCCAGCGCCTGTCGGGCCACGCCGGTGAGCAGCCTGCCGGTGGGGGATGGGGATAAAAATAAGAATCAGAATTTGAGTCTGTCCCAGATTGGTGCGCTGCCATAGCGGTGCGTTAGCGAAGCTAACGTCTGGCCAATCAAGCCTCTGTTTGGTTGGGTAGCGAGCAGGTTCCGACACTGCAGGGGCGGGGAAACCCGACATATCTGCCTGCAGGGGCGGGGAAAGCCCGATATATCTGCTGGTGGCTTTGGTTATTAGTAAACCCGCCCCTGCTTTGATTATCTGTAAACTCGCCCCCACGTTTCCGAAATAGCCAAAGGGGGACTCTCACCCCTCTCGTGCGGGTCACTCACGACCAAAATGTTAGAAATTATACCACAAATTTCTTTATTTGTTTATGCTCTCAGTGAATGGAATCGATACCGGGTTGTGGGTGCCGCCGGTGGCACGCCCGCAGCCTTGAAGATTCAGGCGCTCCTAAACAAAGAGGCCATGCCATGATCCAAGACCTAGCGGCTGTGCTGGTAGTTGATGATATTGAAGCCAACCGTGACCTTCTCGGACGCCGGTTGCAGCGGCAAGGCCACACGGTCACTCTCGCCCAAGATGGCTTGCAGGCGCTGGAGCTAATCCAGGCGCAGCCGTTCGATTTGGTGTTGCTCGACATTATGATGCCTCGGATGAATGGCTATCAGTTACTCGAACATCTCAAAGCTGACCCAGCGCTGCGCTATATTCCAGTCATTATGATCTCGGCAGTGGACGACCTGGACAGTGTGGTCAAGTGCATAGAGTTGGGGGCGGAGGACTATCTGACCAAGCCGTTCAACCCGGTATTGCTCAAAGCCCGCATTAGCGCCTGTCTGGAGAAAAAACGGCTGCGCGACCAAGAGCAGGCTTATTTAAAACAGTTGCAAGCGGAACAGGAAAAATCTGAGCGCCTGCTGCTCAATATCTTGCCATTGCCGATTGCCGAGCTGCTGAAACAGGGACACAATACCATTGCCGACAGCTTTGGGGAGGTTACTGTGCTGTTTGCCGACATTGTTGACTTTACCAAGCTTTCCGCCCACATCTCGGCAACAGAGTTAGTCAACTTGCTCAACAAGATTTTCTCGGAGTTCGACCGGCTAACCCAGAAGCACGGTTTGGAGAAAATTAAGACTATTGGCGACGCCTATATGGTGGTTGGCGGAGTGCCGGTGCCGCGACCGGATCACGCCGCCGCTATTGCTGAGATGGCCCTCGACATGCAGCTGGCGATGGCTCAATTCAATGCGGTAAGCTCCGAACCGTTTCGCATCCGCATCGGGATCAATACTGGCCCAGTCGTCGCCGGTGTGATTGGCACCCACAAGTTCACCTACGATTTGTGGGGGGACACCGTTAACATTGCCAGCCGCATGGAATCCCAGGGAATTGCCGGCAGCATTCAAGTAGCGCCTGCTACATACCAGCTATTGCGGGACATGTATCAATTTGAGGAGCGGGGCGAGATTGATGTCAAAGGCAAGGGGGCGATGGTCACCTATTTGCTCACCGGCAGACAAACGCAGAGTTAAATATGAACCAGAAGCAACACGAGCAGCGCCTGCCAGAATCGGGCCAAACGCCCAAAAACCCCACAGCTGCGGCAGAGCTAGACCCGCTGAGGGCGGCGATCAGTTCCCTGGGGGCGGGACTGTGCCTGCTAGACCCTGCTGGGTGCCTGGTTTCTATCAACCCTGAAGGCGAGCGCCTTCTCGGCTGGACGGAAGCCGAACTCGCAGGTCTTCCCTTGCTCGAGCTCGTAGAGCTGTCGCACGCCCCCTCTCGGGCCCTGCAACTCCCCAGCACTCTCGCCAGTGCGCCAACCTGCCGCAACAATGACGGACGTTTCCGGCGCAAAGACGGAACGATTCTGCCGGTGTCGTATGTGTTCAATCCGATTGTTGAGGACGGGGGGACCGCCGGCGCGGTTCTCGCCTTCTTCGACATCACTGACCGCAAGCGAGCTGAGTTGGCTCTCGCTCGCAGCGAAGCCAACAACCGGGCCCTGATCGACGCTATCCCGGATTTGATGTTTCGCCTGACTTCTGACGGCACTTTTACGGACTTCAAAGCGGCCAAAGGCGCAGATTTATCCGTGCTCCTAGAGCGGGAGTTTTTAGGGAAAAACGTCCGGCAGGTTTTGCCAGCTCCCGTGGCGGAAGCTTGTCAATACCACATTGGGCAAGCTTTGTCAACAGGTGAGATACAAATCTTTGAGTACCAGCGGCTCCTCAATGGCGACCGCTGCGATTACGAGGCGCGGCTGGCTGTCAGCGGGGAAGATGAAGTGCTGGCCATTGTGCGCGACATTACCGACCGCAAGCGGGGGGAAGAGGCTTTGCGACAGAGCGAGGAAAAGTACCGCTCTGTGGTCGATAGCGTTAAAGAAGTGATTTTCCAAGCGGATGCAGGCGGATTTTTGACCTTTCTCAACCCGGCGTGGACAGAAATTACGGGCTTCGCCCTGGAAGATAGCCTCGGCACTCATTACTTGAATTACGTTCATCCTGATGACCGCAAACCGACTGTAAAATTTTTCAAGAAACTGCTGACTGGGCACAAAGACTGCAGCCGCCACGAGGCTCGCTGTCTGACTAAAAAAGGCGGGTTTCGCTGGGTTGAAGTTCAGGCTAGACTAATGTTAGATGAGCAAAACCGGCTGGCTGGCACTTCCGGAATCCTCAACGACATTACGGAGCGCAAGCTGGCAGAAGAGTCCCTGCGGTATCGCATTGAGTTTGAAAATATGATTGCGTCGCTGTCAACTAATTTTATCAATCTGGCTCCCGATGAAATTGACTCTGGCATTGAGCGGGCGCTGCAGGCTATCGGGGAATTTGCCGGTGTTGACCGCAGTTATATCTTTGGGATTTCCAGTGAGGGAACGGCGCTGGACTGCACCCACGAGTGGTGCGCCCCGGGGGTAGAGCCGCAGAAGCCTTTCTTGCAGGGGGTGCCGGTGGAGTCTTTGCCGTGGCTGATGCAGAAACTGCAGCGCTTTGAGAACGTTTCTATCCCGCAAGTTGCCAGTCTACCACCAGAGGCTAAAGCTGAAAAAGAACACTGGAGTCAGCAGAATATTCAATCCATAATTGTGATTCCGATGGTGTGCGGTCGATCTCTGAAAGGGGTGCTGGGGTTCGATTCGGTGCGGTCGGAAAAAACCTGGACAGAGGAAAGTGTGGCGCTGCTGAAAATGGTGGCGGAAATGCTGGCGAACGCCCTGGAACGCCAGCGGACTGAGGCGCAATTGCAGCGGGCTGCCGGTGCCGCCCAAGCTGCCAACCGAGCCAAGAGTTTATTTCTGGCGAACATGAGTCACGAACTGCGCACCCCCCTGAACGCGATTATCGGCTACAGCGAGATTCTCTTGGAGGAAGCTAAAGATTTAGATTATCCTGAACTGGAACCAGACTTGGGTAAGATTCGAGCCGCCGGCAATCACTTGCTGGCTCTGATTAACGACATTCTCGACATTTCTAAAATCGAAGCGGGGCGGATGAGTTTATACCTGGAGAGCTTTGATATTTTCGCACTGGTTGACAGCGTGGTTGCCACTATCCAGCCGCTGGTGCAGAAAAACGGCAATACCCTGGAAGTAGACTGCGACCCCGCACTGGGCACTATGCACGCTGACCTGACTAAAGTCCGTCAGGTGCTGTTTAATTTGCTCAGCAATGCTGCTAAGTTCACTTCTAAGGGGAGGATATCACTGGCGGTGCGCCGGGAACAGGGTGTGCTGGGGAGTTCTGTCGCAGGGGAGATGATTATTTTCACTGTCTCCGACACCGGCATTGGCATTCCCGCAGAGCAGTTGCAAAATATCTTCCAGCCGTTCACGCAGGCGGACGCCTCG
>CAZJNL010000047.1:3987-12195 GCA_964546515.1 uncultured Oscillatoria sp. | reverse complement strand
CGAACTTTGGGCTTTAGCCCAACTACGAACCTTTGGGCTTTAGCCCAACTACGAACTGGCCGGCCCAAAAACGACCTTATATGTCGGCACATTTTCCCACAATACCAATATAGCGCAACCGGCACGCATTGTCAACCCCTTCGCGAGAAAATTTCTCTCTTCTCTTCCTTAGCGTTTTTGGCGTCTTGGCGGTTAAAAATCCCAAAACTTCCAGTAAAAAATTGAGGTGGGGCGGCTTCATAAAACCCGCCCCACCCCAAAGACATTCCTCGCGCTTCTTCAGCTGGGATTTTCGGCTTCAGACGAGTCAGCCTGCTTCTGTTTCATGCGCCAACCGGGCTTAACCACCTGACGGGCGCGACCAAGCACCAGAGAATCCGCCGGCACATCATCCGTCACCACAGAACCCGCCCCCACAGTAACATCATCCCCCAGAGTAACAGGAGCGACCAAAACACTGTTAGAACCCACCTTAGTGCCGTTCCCGATCTGCGTCGGATGTTTATTCACCCCGTCGTAATTAGCAGTAATCGTGCCCGCCCCAATATTGACGCGATCCCCCACAGTAGCATTTCCCAAATAAGACAAATGAGACACATTCGTTTTATCGCCCAGAGTGCTATTTTTAATCTCCACAAAATTCCCAATCCGACAGTTAGCACCCACCACAGCATGCCCTCGCAGGTGCGCGTAGGGGCCAATTCGAGTGCCGGCAGCCACCGTACTGTCCGAGACTACAGAATAGAGTACCGTCACACTGTCCCCAATTTGACTATTTTCAATCAAACTGCCCGGGCCAATCCGGCAGCCTGACCCAATAGTGGTATTGCCGCGCAAGTGCGTCTGGGGTTCAATTACCACATCCGGCTGTAACCGCACCGTATCGTCAATGGTAGTGCTGTCCGGATCGATTAAAGTCACACCGGCAGCCATCCAGTCATCCTTGACCCGGGTTTGCAATATCTGGTAAGCTAAAGCCAGCTGTTTGCGGTCATTGACGCCGAGAATTTCCTGATAGTCCTCCACATCCACAACCATCACCGGCTTGAGGTAATTCACCGCATCCGTTAAGTAATATTCCTGCTGGTCGTTTTCCGCCTTTAGTTGCGGCAGAACCTCAGCCAAAGCCGGCCAGTGGAAGCAATAGATACCTGCATTGATGCGTCTATTTTGCTTTTGAGCGGGCGTGCAGTCCCTGTCCTCAACAATTTGTTTGAGAATATTATTTCCGTCGCAAAACACCCGTCCGTAGCCCTGAGGATTGGGCAAATGAGCCGTGAGCAGAGTTGCTGCATTTTGATGTTCTTTGTGAGTTTGCAGCAGCAACTTAATTGTTTGGGGCCTGAGCAGAGGCACATCCCCATTCAAAACCAGCAAATCTCCCTCAAATCCCTCCAGGTGAGGCAGGAGTTGCTGGACGGCGTGCCCCGTGCCCAGCTGCTGTTTTTGCTCCACAAACTCCAGACCGGCTGCAGACTGTAAGGCAACTCTTACCAAATGACTGCCATACCCCACAATTGCAAACCGCCTGGACGGTTGAATCGAAAGACAACTGTTAAGAACTCGCTCCACGAGAGTTCTCCCTCCCAAAGGGTGCAAGACCTTGGGCAGGTCAGATTTCATGCGCGTGCCGCGCCCAGCCGCTAGAATTGCTACCGCTACCATTCTTTTTTGCGCTAGTCTCTCCGAAAGGAGTATATCGCGATTGCGCCCTTACACGCTTGTTTTTTTAGCCAACAGCTGCCATAAGCGAGTCAATTTTAGAGTTTAGATATAGATTTCGTCCGCATCCGCTGTGTCCCACTCCCCATCTAAAATTGACATAAGCCCTATGATGCCCGCCAGGCACCGACTTGGAGAAACTCGCAAGCCTCAGGCAGCGGTTGAGCCTGCCCTTGGGCTGCGGTTCGGATAAATTCCGTAAACTGCTCTACCAATTGGGGATTTCGCCACCCCTTTCTGGTTTCCAGGGCGAGAATCTCTAGGGCTTCTTCAATGGTGTAGGCCGGTTTGTAAGGGCGATCGCTGATCAGGGCGTCGTAAATATCGATGATTTGAAACACCGTAGCTAGGTAGGGAATCTCCGAGCCGGCCAAACCGTCCGGATAGCCGCTGCCGTCCAAGCGTTCGTGGTGGTGGCGAATGATGGGAAGCACATCCCGCATGGTGCGCAGGGGCTGGCAAATCTGCTGCCCGATGATGACGTGCTGCTTCATTATCTGCCACTCTTGGGGCGTTAAACTGCCCTGTTTGAGCAGCACGGCGTCTGGAACGCCAATTTTGCCGATATCGTGGAGATAGCCCCCCCACATCAGGGTGCGAATTTCCCCGTGCGACAGGTTGAGGAACTCCCCAAACGCTTTCCCCAACTGCACCAGGCGCTCGCAGTGGTCGCCGGTGTTGGGATCTCGGCTTTCCACGGCGCGGGCGATGGAGAACAGGACTCGCTCGGCGTGGTCTAAATCCTCGTTGAGGCGCTTTTGACGCACCAGCGATTTCACCCGGGCGGCGAGTTCCAGGTGGTCAAAAGGTTTGGTGAGAAAATCATCCCCTCCCACCTCAATGCCTTTGATGCGCGACCGCCGGTCATTGAGCGCTGTTATGAATATTACCGGAATCAGGCGCGTCTGCTCGTCGAGCTTGAGACGCCGGCACACCTCAAACCCGTCCATCCCAGGCATCATCACGTCCAGCAGAATCACGTCGGGGTTAGTTTCGCTGACCCTGTTGAGCGCTACTGGCCCACTTTCGGCTTCAAATACGTCGTAGCCCTCCACCGACAGCAGGGCAACAGCTGTCATTCGGCTGGCTGGATGATCGTCCACAACAAGAACTTTTGGCTGTTCTGAATAGAGGAAGCTCACGCTGGCACACCTTGTTTTGTAAACTCTAAATGTACTTGATACATCAAAACCCAGACTCAGATAATCATTTCTTTGAAAGTCTGTTTATTCTATTTTAACATTTTCTTGAAGTTTCCTGAGGGGAAAATCAGGGAGCGGCGCACACGCCTTAGCCCTACATGCGTTTGGGACAGGGATCAACGAATTTGCCGGTCTGAAAAGCCCGCCGCTGAGAAAGAACGCTCCTTATTTCCAACTCACTTAATTCTAAATTGGCACAATTCTATGGGGACGGAGCGAATTCTTAACTTTCCGTAACATTTCCACCGGCGGTGCGCTTTTAGGAAAAGGTGCGGTTGAGCCAGCGCTTTTTCCAGTGGGATGTCGGCTCTAGGGAGGATGCCTGTTGCTCCTCTTTGCGCCGGCGCACAATCGCCTCCGCTGAGTCGCACAGCTCCGGATCGCGGTAGGGTACAGCGGCGCGAGTCCGCAAGTGCTCTCGTTGTTGCGGGGAGAGTGCCGGTAAGCCTGCGGCGGTAAAACTGGCCACTGTACCGGGCGACCGGCGGCCCACCGGCGGGCTGGAGCCAACCCGCAACCCGGCTACCATCAAGGCGGTGCGGACAGCTGCCGAACAGGAATAGGTGGCCAAAACCCCGTCTGCCTTCAGACATTTGCCGGCTAGCCCCAGAAATTCCACTGTCCATAGTTGCGGGCAAGCCGGTGGAGAAAAGGGGTCAAGAAAAATGGCGTCCGCCTGGAAACCAGACCGGCACACCTGCCCGATAGTTTCTCGGGCGTCGCCAAAAAGCAACCGGGCGATCAGCCGGTCTGTCTGAATTTCGCCAGATTGTGCCAGTTGGGTCAAAATTTGGGGGATGGGTGCCGGTGAGCTGTCGAGCAGATGGTGGGCAATCGCCGCTTCCGGCACGGCTGGGTCTAACTCCAGTCCCACCCATTCGACGCGGCAGTCTGGATTTACAGCCCAAATAGTTGCCAGTGCAGCCGCAGTATTATACCCCAATCCATAACAAATGTCAAGAATTTGCAGCGCAGGCTGCAAAGCTTTCACCCCAAGTCGGGTTGGCTCTACAAATTTGAGTTCGGCTTCCTGTCGCGCTCCGTGCACAGAGTGAAAAGTTTCGCCAAATTCAGCCGAGAAAAAGGTGAAGGAGCCGTCTGCAGTTTTTGAAGGGGTGAAGTTGCCGGTGGGAGGCATGGTTGGGAGTCAGTGCAGTGCGATCGCCTCTTCTATTATGCTGTAGCAGTGCTGGGATGCCGGTGGGGGTTAGCTCCTATTTTTATTGATTTTTATAAACTCTTACCGCGTGAGTTTTCGGCAGTCCCAGCCCTTGTCCTGTTCCATTTAGTTCTCCCACCTGTACTCGCGGATACATCCAGAACGGTATTTTTTAAAGCCTACAAGGCCCATCTTGTAGCGTTGACGGCGGCGGCGTCTCTTAGTGGGGCCTTTGCCTGGGACTTAATCTTGTTTAGAAGGTCTGTTTTCTTCTTGAGGAAATCCTCCATAAGTTTATCGCCCTTCTTCTGGTTGCACTGGTGGCAGGCAAGGGTGAGGTTGCACACGCGGTCAGTCCCGCCTTTGGACTTGGGCTGGATGTGCTCGATCTCCAAGCTGGTATTCTCTTTTCCGCAGTAAGCGCATTTGCGACCCCACTTTTCCAGGAGATATTCCCTTACTTCATACCCAAACAGTCTCCCTTGCTGATACTCGGCACCCGATATTTCAGGATTCTGCAAAGCTTGAGTATCAAACCGAACCAGCTCAAGCGCAATGGAAGTAACAGGGCAGTATCGCACAAGCCTTTTGACCCAAGTCATTGTCGTTAACGCTCTGTGTATGAGACTCGGTGCCAGCCAGCCAGTGAGAACAGTTCTATTTAAGAATCTGGCTTGGCGATATCTTGTTTTCCGGCATCTGCGGTTTCGACGGCGCTGGCTCCTCTGAAGTAATTTTTCTTTAATTTGGAATCCCCTGTGAGCCAACTATGCCGCCCACAGAACGTTTTTTCTTTGCAGGAGAGCAATGCCCGTAACCTTAGAGCCGGGGTCAATCTTGACAACGTACTCGTTCACGGGTTGTTCAGGTCTGCTCTCCTTAAGAATGATGGTGAACGGATAACGCCGGAAGACGGCAGCTTTTCCAAGTGAAAGCAATCGGCGTGCTTGTCCGGGGTGTACGGGGTCTAAGGGCCGCTTGTCAGTATCAATCACAAAAACGTAGTTAGACACGAATGTCCTCCGATTGCTCGGGTAATGTGTGCCAGCTCCTACGGAGCCGCTGCGCTAACGAAAATGTTGAGGGAGCTTGTGCCGGCTAGTTACACTGCCGGAGCGCAGCGGCTCCGGCACGGAGCATCTAGACGGGCTTATTTAATAGCTAGCGATAGGGCAGCGGGCTGGCGTTCACCCGCAGGTATCGTGACTCTCCCAACGGAGTCCCATGGATGGGACTGATTCTGCATCCTACTTTGGTTTACCGGAATTTACCGGAAACTACTAGATTTTCGGTAGGAGTGGCGGGAAGCGATAGAGCGTTTGGCTCAGTTGCTCACTAGCGTAGCCCACTAGCGAGAAAAAGTGGGAAACGTTAACAAAATTTTACAAAACGGTTTGCTGCCCGGAGGCTACGATGGCCATGTTGATTTCATCTGGTGCCCATGACTAACACAGATAGCGTCGTTTCCCCCCAGTGGCTGTCCCAACACCTCAATGACCCGCAAGTGGCCATTGTCGATTGCCGCTTTTCCCTGGCCGACCCGCAACTGGGCCAGAACCAATACAGCGAAAGTCACATTCCCGGAGCCTTCTATCTGGATTTGAACCGGCATCTTTCCAGTCCAGTGGGGCGGCACGGGGGGCGTCACCCCTTGCCCAACCCAGCTCAGCTGGCTGAGAAATTAGCCGGCATCGGGGTGAATTTCCAAGAAACTTTGGTTGTCGCTTACGACGATTCGCGGTTGGCCTTTGCCGCTCGGCTGTGGTGGCTGCTGCGCTACCTGGGACACGACCGAGTTGCCGTCCTCGATGGCGGGTTCACCGGCTGGCAAAAGGCTGGGTATCCCGTAACGGCTGATGTGCCGGTGCCGAAGACAGGAAACTTTACGCCCCAACTGCGATCGGAGCGAGTGGTGGATATCGAATATGTGAAAGCCCGCAAAGACTTGGCGGGAGTGGCGCTGGTGGATTCGCGTCAGCCAGACCGCTACCGGGGCGAGCGAGAGCCAATTGACCCAATTGCCGGTCACATTCCCGCAGCGGTGAATTACCCCTGGCAAGAAGTCACCGACGCACAGGGCAATCTGCGACCGGCATCCGAGCACAAACTGCGGTGGAAAGACTTGGAGCGAGCTGAGGAAATCATGGTCTACTGCGGTTCCGGCGTCACAGCGTGCGTGAACTTGCTGTCGCTGGAAATCGCCGGCATCCCCACCGGCAAACTCTACGCCGGCAGCTGGAGCGACTGGTGCTCCTATATGGTTTAGCTCCCAGAAAAGCGCCGGGAACTCTAATTATATCAATTTCGGTTAATCATTCAGCACAAAAGCCAGACGCCCCCTGCGAGGGGGCGTGTATTTTTGATAGGTCATTCAACGGAATTTGTATCAGTATGTCGGGAGGGGGAATGGTTAAAATTTAACTCTTTTTCTTTACAATTCCTAACACATGTTAGGGCGAATCTGTGCTACCAGAAAGATACAGTCTGTTTTTGGTAACAAAGGAGACAGTATGTTTGTAATGGACAAAAAAACTTACGATTTGTTAGAAGTGATGGCGCTGGAAGACCTGTACGATCCGTGCAAGTCTAATATTATCGCACGGTCGCACTCAGGGGAAGAAATGCAAGACCCGGAAACCTTCCTGAAATCGGAGCTGATGTTCCCTTCCGGGGAGCAGCTACCGCGCTGCTGGGTGGATGCGCACTACCAACACGCCTGTGCTTGAAGGGTAGCGGCTGTGCTAGTGGGATAGTGCGGTGAAAAATTGGCAGCAGCTGCCGGTGTTTGTACTCCCTCTCTGGGTAGATTTTTACGGCCTGAAGGCGGGTACTTTTTTATATTAGCACTGGCAGCTGCATGACTGAGCCGGCACAATAAATTTTGCCACCAGACAAACAATGTCTGCTTTGGCGGGCTATTGTTAAAGTGATTAGCCGGATTTGCGTTAGCGGGAGTGGTGGGCGGTTGCCGGTGCGCCGGCACAATAAATTCGGACGCTGGAGAAATAAAGCCGGTCAGGGCGGGGAATTGCTGAAGTGATTAGCCGGATTTGTAAATCTGGTTTTCCCGGTTCCCCAGAGGTGAGAAAATCAGAGGGAATCAGTGTAACCGGCATAAGATTAGAAGAACATGTCTGACTTAGAGCGCGAGGTGGCATCCCTAGCAACGAGGGTTCTGCAGCTGGAAACCCAGCAAATCGCTTTGAAGAAAGCTATTGCCGAGCTGGAATTTCGGTTGGATGTCTTGACGGAGAGATTTAATAGCCGGTCGGGAGAGACACCGCCGAATTCTGCGCAGGAGTTGGAAAGGTTGAGAAGGGAGATTGCGCAACTGGAAGAGGGGGTTAATCTCGCCGGGAGTGGGAGCGACTCGCTGGAAAGTGCCGGTACTACCAAGGAACCGGCAAGTAAGAATAATGTGGCGTTTGGGAGTGCCGGTGATGAGGAGAGCGTGAGGTTGGGTATCGAACGCCTGGAGCTGCAAATCCGCCAACAATCGGTGAAACCGGCAGTTTTAGAGGAGTCGAAGGAGCCGGTGGGAGAGCCGGTGGGGGATGCAGGGAGTGCCGGTGGTGGGGAAGTTGAGGGAGATGCTGAGGAGGTTGTGGAGGGGAGTCAGGAGCAGGCTGTCAGTGTGGAGGAGTTTTTGAGCCGGTGTAACAAGGGAGAGCGGGACTTTACCGGGATTAACCTAGCGGGAGCAGATTTTGGGGGAAAATTGCTGTATCCATATTCTCCTCGTGTCAACCTGAGCAAAGCCAACCTGACTGGAGCGAATCTGAGTAATTGTGATTTGCGTGAGATGGACATGAGTGGAGCCAATCTCAGGGGGGCAGCACTTTGTGGCGCAGAATTATACCAGACAAACTTCACTGAGGCAAATCTAGATAGTGCAGACCTTAAGAAGGCAAAATTGATGTCTGCAAGGTTCTGGAAGGCAAAGTTAAGAAAAGCCGACTTAAGCGATGCCTATCTAGAGAGGACATACCTAGGTGAAGCCAACTTGAGTGGGGCCAACTTGAGTGGGGCCAACTTGAATTGGGCCAACTTGAATTGGGCCAACTTGAGTGGGGCCAACTTGAGTGGGGCCAACTTGAGTGGGGCCAACTTGAGTGGGGCCAACTT
>CAZJNL010000047.1:0-3887 GCA_964546515.1 uncultured Oscillatoria sp. | reverse complement strand
GAGTGTGGCCAACTTGAGTGGGGCCAACTTGAGTGGGGCGTACCTAAGAAAGGCAAAGCTAAATGAGGCAAACCTGAGTGAGGCAAATCTGAGTAATGTCAACCTGTTAGAGGCAGACCTCGACGAGGCCAACTTTAACGGAGCAAATCTCCAGCAAGCGCTTTACCACGAAAAAACTTTGCTTCCCGTTGATTTTGACCTGGCTGAAGCAGGTGCCTTTTGGGTTGGCCCAGGGGCTTCACTGCCAAATGTAAACCTAGCCGGTGTTGACTTGAGTCAAGTCAACCTAACTGGGGCAAACCTGCAAGGGGCAAACCTGAGTGGGGTGAACCTATACAGAGCGGACTTAACTGAAGCCAACCTGAGTGGGGCAAACCTAACCCGTGCCAACTTGGAAGCGGCAAAACTTATTCAGGCGAATCTGAGTCAAGCCAACCTAAGGGAGGCCAAGCTGAATTTCGCGAACCTAACTGCGGCAAACCTGAGTAGTGCGAACTTACTCCAGACAAACTTAGACACAGCTAACCTAACAGAGGCAGACCTGAGTAAAGCAAAGCTGAGTAAAGCCACCCTTTCCCAAGCAAACCTAAGCGGCGCAAACCTAACAGGCATAAATTGGGTTGGGGTCTATTTGGCCGGAGCAAACCTGAGTGGGCAAAATTTGAGCGGGGTCAATTTCTGCGGAATCAACCTCATCAGAACCAACTTCAGTGGGGCCAACCTGACTTCAGCCGATTTCCGTGGTGCAGACTTAACCGTAGCCAATTTGGGAAAAGCGAATCTTCAGGGTGCAAACCTGGCTGGAGCTAACCTGAAGGATGCAAATCTCACCGGCGCAATCATGCCGGATGGCACGACGCACGAGTAAATCGAAAGCAAACGCCCGCTTTCTTACTTTACCTTCTTTGCAGTTAATTTCAACAGTAAGGGCAGTGCCCCCGCGCCTGCTCTTATATCTAGTCCGGTCAATTGCCCGCAATTAATTGTTCCATCCTTCTTCCTCTTTCTTCTTCCTTCTTGGCGTCCTACCCTGCGGGAAGCCGAGTCGCGCGTCTATGGCGTCTTGGCGGTTCATTATTAATCTTAATCAATCAGGCGCAAGACTCCAATAGAAAATCTAGCCTTTTTGAGAGCGGGGTGGTACATTTTTATATTGGCGGGCATCCAGGATAGGGAGATCGTGTGGCACATTTCTTGTAGAGACGCGATTTATCGCGTCTCGCGTCTGTCTTGTAGAGACGCGATTTATCGCGTCTCCACACAGCCTTTTAAAAATCAAAGTAAATAAACGGCGGCGTGCCCTCAGGAGCCAGCAGCCAAACCGCGAAAAAGCACACCGGCACTAGCAAAATCTTCAGAGGCGAATTCAGCTCCACCTTCAAACCGCGATGCAGCACAAAAGACACCGCCATCGCCGCCACTAACGCCTCCAGCAGCAAAGCCATCTGGAATCGCTGCAAACCAAACCCCTCCACATACACCTTCTGAGCGAACTGCGGATCGGCGGCTTTACCCCACAAGTGCAGGAGCGCCCAACTAGAATCTTTCAAATTAGGAAGCCGGAAGCAAATCCAAGAAATAAACACCATACCCTGAGTCAGCGCCCACGCCATCACCACACCGGGAATGCTTTCCCACCAGATTTTGAGAGCGCTGACGCGATTGGATAGAGCTTCTGTGAGCCGGTGAACCACCAAAGCAACACCGTGCAGCAATCCCCAAACAATAAATCCCCAAGCCGCACCGTGCCAAATCCCCGCCACAAGCATGACAATCAGCAAATTCACACAAGTGCGCTTCAATCCCTGGCGAGAGCCGCCGAGAGGAAAATACAGGTAATTGCGCAGCCAATCCCCCAAAGTCATGTGCCACCTGCGCCAAAAATCAGCAATGCTTGTGCTAAAATAGGGGAAGTCAAAATTCTCCGGGAGGTTCAATCCCATCAGCATCGCACAGCCACGGGCAATATCGACATAGCCGCTGAAATCCAAATACAGCTGCAATCCATAAGCTAAAGTGGCCAGCCAAATATCCTGGCTGCCTGCTCGCTGCAAACTCTCAAAGCTGACATTGACAAACCGGCCCAAATGATCGGCCAGCAAACCCTTTTTCACCGCCCCGCTGGCAATCAGCCAAAGTCCTTCGGTCAGCTGATCGGGAGTGGGAAATTGCAATCCTTCCAGCTGTGTGGTAAAATACTGGTAGCGGGTAATCGGCCCGGAAATCAGCTTGGGAAAGAAGAATTTGTAGGCGGCAAAGGTGATAAATTCTTTGCTTGCCGGTGCGCCCCGATAAACGTCAATTAAGTAGGCGACACACTCAAATGAGAAAAAGCTCAGACCCAAGGGAGCCAGGACATTTTCTTTGAACCAGCTGGCGCTTTCTTGCGCCGGCGGCAAGTTGAGCAGCTGCCCGACTGTGGACAGCACGAAGGGCACATATTTAAACCCCAGAAGCAGCGCGACGTTCAAGAAAATCCCCAGGCACAAAATAATGAGACGTCGGCGATTCCAGTGCTGTTCAGCTACTAGCAAGTCGCTCTCAGAGAGGCGCTTGTTTTTAGCCGGTTTCCGTGGGGTTTGTCTTCTTACTCCCCCCCTCTCCCCTTGTGATCTGGGAGGGGGAGATGAGGGGGAGAGATTGCCGAGAATTGCAAGTTCTCGTCCCAAGCGGAAGTTAATAAAAATACTGACGAGCAGCAGCGGGATGTACTGAATTTGCAGGGAAGCGTAGAAAGCCAAACTGGCGCACAGCATCAGCAACAGCCGCCATTGCTGTTGCTGAACCGACCAGTAAACGCCGAGGACGCTCAGAAAGAAAAGCGCGTAGGGAAGCGATAGAAATTCCATACTAATGAGTCACTGGGCATTGGTTACTGGACATTCCCTCGTTTCCCAACGAGGAACAAAGAGTGCGGAACACTCAAGGGAGGCGTTCCCCGGCTGTATCCCGTGCCTGTGCTGGGAACGAGGGTAAACGAGGGTAAGAGTGCTCCGCACTCAACAGAGGCATTCCCCGGCTGTAGGGGCAGGCCCCCATGCCCGCCCTGGGAACGAGGTTAAACGAGGGTAAGGGAGGGTTTGTAGGGGCGGCTAATTTGATGCCAATTGGCATAATTTTTTATTTCCGGCAAGATTGCGAACCTTGCAGTCGCCCGAAACGAGGAACCGCAAACCAGTTCCTACTCCCGTCTCCCCAGTCCCCCGTCTGCAGCCGGCCAGGGAATTATCGGGTCTTGCCCCAGTCGTTTGGAGACTTCATAAGCACCGTAGCGATTCAGGTGGCTGGGGTCAGAAAAGAATTCATTCTGGGCCGGCCACAGCTCTGACAGGTCGCGGAAAATAAATTTCTGTTCCATCGACAGGCGCACCATGTGCTCCCGGAATTCCTGCTCGTAGCGCCGGCGTGCGGAATCTAAGTAGTCCTCAGTCAGCGGCACATTGACAAAGACAAGGGGAATCTGGCGCGAGCTGAGAAACAGGAGAACCGTTTTAAAAGCAGCGGTTTGCCGGCCTGCCACTTGGAAGGAGTCGTAGTCAGCGTCAAAACTGCCAGAGACTCTGGGATGTTTCTTATAGTAGATAGCGGGATTGAAGCGCACCGGCAAAGGGAGGAACCCGTTGCTGTCCACCGAAACAACAACCTGATTCCCAGCCGCCGTTTCGGCATCTGCGGCTTCTTTTTGTTGGGAAGCAGGCTGAGATGTGTGCCCTCTCGACAGTACCGCAGGTGCGGTCGTGCCTGCCAACTGCTGCTGCAACAAGGCTTTCAGCTGGTCGCGCTGGGGATAAGTATGAGACAAGCCAGCCAACCTTTCATTGAGCCACTCGCCGATTTCTTGATAGCTGCTCCTCCAAAATGTCTCAGCCACAGGCTTGCCCGCAGAC
>CAZJNL010000046.1:0-12471 GCA_964546515.1 uncultured Oscillatoria sp. | reverse complement strand
TAGAGGCGCTATATTTCTGGCATCAGTAGGAATCAAGAACGAGAAATGTCTCGGTACTGGCGTTGCCACCGCCGCACCACTCGCTTGCAATACATGAACACCCCTTTGAGTTTGTTAATCGCCTCCTTGCCATTGGCCGGTAAAGACACTAGCGCCGAAAAAACTATCAGCACCAACCGGTATAATAATACTAGGCGACTCGTATGTTTTTCTAGAGCGATGAGGTAACTGCAAATGCTGTGTTGCAGCTTTAAATCCAGGTGGCGATTGGTAATTGAGGAGGGCTGGTGAATTACCCCGATTTTACGGGTCACTCCGATTATATGCCCCTGACTGGCATAGCGCTGGCATACATCAAAGTCTTCATAGTACAGAAAGTAATCTGGATCGAACTGGGGGCACCCATCAGGGAAGTGTTTCAGGTTAATCAGCATACTGCATCCCGACACCCAATCTGCCCTCATGTAGGGCAGTGATGCCGGCAGCCGCTGGTCTGTGCCAATGATAGTACCATTTTTCGGCACAAATTCGCCTCCTCCAAACCAAACCTCACCGTTCGGTTCGTAAATCGTGGTGCCTAGAACAGAAATCTCTGGGTTATATTCAAAAAATTGGGCAGCTTGTTTTAGGTAATTTTCCTCCAAGCTGGTATCTGGATTGATTATCCATACCGTGGCCTCGGCATCTCGCTCGTAAACCCAATTTAACCCTATATTGCAGGCTCTGCCATACCCCAGGTTCTCTTCTGTATTAACAATAGATACATTTTCATCTTTTAAATCGTAAATGAAATAATCCTCAAAAGAATTATTTACAATAACAATCCGGTAAGAGATGCTCCCATCTCTTTTGATTGAGCTGATTAATTTAGAAATTAAGTTAGTGGAATAATAGTTGACAGTAATAAAGTAAATCACACCAGTTCAATTTGGCAGTCATCACCAATCATAAAACGAACCGCTTTTGGCCGTTGGGGAGCGACACCCAGCTGAGCCCTGCGCCCAATCACGCTATCCACAATCCGCTGGTGAATACCGGCAATTGTAGCGCCCTGCAAAATTACGCTGTGCTCCAGGTCGGCTTCGATAAGGGTAACACGATCGGCGATGCTGCTGTAAGGGCCAATAAAGCAATTTTCCAGATAGCAGTCGCTGCCGACGATCGCCGGGCCTCGAATTGAGCTGTTAATGACTCGGGTGCCGGCACCGATTTGCACCCGCCCAATGATTTTACTCCGTTCGTCCACTTCCCCCCGCACTGAAGGCGTCAGCCTGGTGTCCAGAATAATCCGATTGGCTTCCAGGAGGTCATCTTTTTTCCCCGTATCCAGCCACCATCCTTCTAGCGTACAGGCTTCTACTTTTTTTTGCCCGTCGATCAGGCGCTGAATGGCGTCTGTAATCTCCAATTCCCCACGGAGAGAGGGCTGGATCTCAGCAATCGCCTCGTGGATGGCGCTGGAAAAGAAATAAATCCCCACCAGTGCCAGATTCGAGGGAGGCTCTTTGGGTTTTTCCACCAGCTGCAAAACCCGACCGCTAGCGTCCAATTTGGCCACCCCGAAGGCACTGGGATTGGGAACCCGCCGCAGTATAATTAGCCCGTCCAGCTGCTGCTGCTTAAAACTCTCCAAAAATGGCTGCAACTCACTCTCAATGATGTTGTCGCCCAAATACATAATGAACGGAGAATCCCCCAAAAAGGGCTGGGCCACTTTGACGGCGTGGGCCAGACCGGCAGGTGACTGCTGGAGGATATAGGTGATGCTGGCACCGAAGCGCTCCCCGCTGCCGGTTGTGGCCTTCACCTCCTCGCCGGTTTCCGGACTGATGATCATGCCAATGTCGCGGATGCCGCTAGCGACAATGCCTTCAATCCCGTACCACAGGATCGGCTTGTTGGCCACCGGCACCAGCTGTTTGGCCCCCGTATAGGTGAGGGGTCGCAGGCGTGTTCCTTTCCCGCCTGACAGAATCAGGGCTTTCATAAGCTTTTCGTTCTTACCTGTTAGCTGTTCAATTCCAAACGCCGGCAGTGCCCGCACTACCGCCGTCACACTGTTCTACTGCCAAACCTTGCCCAACCTCCCCACTATACCGTCAAACGTGCCGCTCAGACAAGCCCACAGCTTGAGACTTTTTGGTTCCGGATCGTACAGCCCCACCAAAATCATCGTGTGCGCCATATATTTCAGGCGTCGCAAAACGCTGCTGGCGCGATGCCATCCCCGAGCGTAATGAATTGCCAGATAGGTGTGGTTGCGGCAAATATAGTAGTGCCTCAGTGGGGGGTATTTTTGCAAAAAAATGTCTCGTTGAAAAAAGCGCCCTCGTATGGGATTGCCAAAATGATGGTACAGAATGGCATCCGGCACTATCAAATTGCGAAACCCCTTTAGCTTCAGGCGCAGTCCGTAATCCATATCAATCCCATCAATAAATAAATCCTCCCTCGGCGGCGCAATAGTTTGAGCGGCTTTTAGGGAAATTAGGGCACCAGAGGTAATCGGAGAGTCGCATTCATAGGGAGCGGTTGAGCTTGGGGGGTGGCGGGGGAGGAAACAGTCGCGCTCGAAAACAGCACCCTCAATCACCCAGTTTGTCCGGGGGTCAATCGCTGTCGGCCCAACAATCCCAATCTGGCACTCAGGTTTAGACTCACTTTTATATGTCTGCAAAAGCCTCTCCAGGCAATTGGCAGCCGGCACGCTGTCTTGGTCGAACGCCCACAAAAAATCATATCCCTGTTCAATCGCCCATTCCAGTCCTCTCCTCAAACCCCCTGAAACCCCTATATTCTCTGGGCGATATTCAACCCATATTTTTTCCCAGTCTGGCAAAGCTATGGGATGGCGGCGAGAGTTATCGAGAATAAAAATTTTTCCCACCAAAATGGACTGGTTTTGTATAGCAGCCACACAGGTTTCAATAGCTTTTGGCTCTTCATAAGCCGTGATATATGCTGCCACCCGGTAGCCGCTCACAGTCATACCTATTTGGGATTTTAGATTTTGGATTTTGGATTGAAACAATTACCTCGTTTACCTCGTTCCCAGCCTGAGGCTGGGAACGCCGTTCTGGAAGCTCTGCCTTTAAAAGGTTCGTAGTAGGGCTTTAGCCCTACTGGATCGTCCGCCGCAGAGCGAGTTTTCATCGGTGGCGGTGTGCGCAGTTCCGAAGTGACTGCCTCCTTTTAAGAGATAAACAAATAAAAAGATAGGAATTGCTAGTAGCTAATCTCTTTTAGCTCTGCAAGCATTTTCCTGAGTCCGCTTCGCCAGTGGGGGGGATACGTTCCCAGAACTGCGGTTATTTTCGCACAGGATAGCACAGAATAGGCGGGCCGGCGGGCCGGTGTGGGGTACTCGGCTGTGCTAATCGGAATCACCCGCTCCACCTTTAGCGGAAAGCCCAGCGCACCGGCTTCTTCAAAAATGGCCACAGCAAAGTCGTACCAGCTGGCGACGCCACTGTTGGTGTAGTGATAGGTGCCGGAAATCTCTGGACTCATCCGGGAAATCAACTGCCCTATGGCACCGGCCAGATCCCCTGTCCAAGTCGGGCTGCCAACCAGGTCTGTCACCACCCGGATTTCCTGGCGCTCCGCACCCAGACGCAGCATGGTTTTCACGAAATTGCTCTTGCCAAATGCGCCATAAACCCACGCCGTTCTCAGGATAACGCTGTGCCCGCCAACAGCTCGAATCGCCTCCTCACCGGCAAGTTTGGATTTGCCATAAACCCCCAGCGGATTCGTCGGGTCGGTTTCCAGATAGGGGCTGCTAATTATACCATCAAATACATAATCTGTCGAGATGTGAATTAGAGTGGCACCCAACTTGTGCGCTTCCTCAGCCAAGATGCCCGGGCCGGTGGCATTGATGGCCGTGGCCAGTTCGGGTTCGCTCTCAGCTTTGTCCACAGCGGTGTGAGCGCCGGCATTCACCACCAGGTCAGGCTTGACTTCGCGCATCACCCGGCGGATGGTGTCAGGCTGGGCCAAATCCAAAGTGTCCCGACCTAAGCCGATAATATTGCCGGCACCCGCCAGGGTGCTAGGCAGTTCTTGGCCCAGTTGGCCGTTGATGCCGGCGATCAGGATATTCATAAAAACACTTCCGCTGTTTTAAAAGGCTGACCTGCTTGGTCTTTGGGCGACAGCACCGGCACCGCACCGTTGAGTGGCCAGTCAATGGCCAGGTCGGGGTCATTCCAAATAATACACCGGTCGTGCGGCGCTGCGTAATAGTCGGTGGTTTTGTACAGCACCTCAGCGGCGTCAGAAACCGCGAAAAAGCCGTGGGCGAATCCGGGGGGTATCCACAGCTGCCGGTGGTTTTTGGCACTCAGCACGAAACCCACCCATTTGCCAAAAGTGGGCGAGCTTTTTCGGATATCCACAGCGACATCAAACACCGCACCGGCAATCACCCGCACCAGTTTACCTTGCGGCTGCTGGATCTGGTAGTGCAAGCCCCGCAGGACATTTTGGGCGGAACAGGAATGATTGTCTTGGACAAACTCGAGGCTGACGCCGGTTTTCTCGGCAAAAGCCCGCCGGTTGAAGCTTTCATAAAAAAAACCTCGATCGTCTGAAAACACCCTCGGCTCGATCAGCAAGACATCTGGAATTTCAGTGGGTAGAATATTCATCGCTTATTGGGGATTGGGCATGGGGCATGGCCCCATGTCCCATGCGGGCGTGCCCCATGCGGGCGTGCCCCATGCGGGCGTGCCCCATGCCCCATGCCCCATGCCCATATCACTTAACAGTCTCTAAAGTTTTCATCTTCCTGTCCATCCGGTCAAGGAACATATCCATAACAGTCCGGTCGCCAATTTTAACAGTAGCCTGAACTGCCATGCCAGACTGTAACTTAATCTCCCGAACCTCCTTGCCATCATCAATTTTAAACGCTTGCCTGTCCAGCTCAATTGTGGCAGGAAAAGAATAGTATTGACGTTCTTGAGTCGGGGGCAAAGCATCTTTCCCAATCGATTTCAATTTGCCTTTTATCGTCCCAAATTTCATTGAGGGAAAAGCTTCAATATTGAGGTCTACTTCCTGGCCTGTCTTCACCAGGGCAATATCCTTATTCTGAATATACACCGAGGCGACCAAAGTTTGATTCGGAATAATTTTTAGGATAGGATTCTGCTCGACTTCCCTTGCCACATATCCCGGGGCCGCTTTCAGATCGAACACATACCCATCCATAGGCGACCGCACTTCTTGGTACTGAAGTGCTTGCTGAGCCTTAGTTAACTGGCCATTGAGCTGGGTGAGCTGCTTTTGGTTTTCCAGTTTCTTCTGACTGATTTCGTTATCAAGCTGTGCGATCCGCTGTTTGTTGCTTTGAATTTTATCTTGCTTATCTCTTAACCAGGAAGCTTTCGAGCTGTTCCACTCTTCCCTTGTCCGATCCATTTCGACATTTATCCGCTGTTCTTCCGCTTGCAGCCGGGCTGCCTCAGCTTGTCGGGCATCCATCTCATTTTGACTGTTTAAGACCTCCCTTTGGCGGGTAACGATTTCATTTTGGGCGGTCAGCAGTTGAGATTCCCCGGACAAGACATCCGCTTGGCGGGTCAAGACTTCTTGCTCCTGGCGCTGTCTTTGCAGCTTAGACACAGCCCCTTCTTCTACCAGAGGAGACACCTGAGCCAGAATCTCTTTATTCAGCGCTAGCACCTCTTCGTTCTTTGCTTTTTGTTGCTGGATTTTTTCTAATTGCACCTGGGCGGTTGCGACTTGGCTGCGAGCCTTTGGTAACTGTTCTTTGGCGATTGCTACCTGTCGGAGAGCGGCATCTAGCTGTCCTCGCACCTGGCTGCGCTGTTTGTCCAATTCCTCAACCTTCAATCGCCCGGTTAACTCAAGCGCCATATATTCCCTTCTGTGGGCTTCCCAAAGAGTTTGTTGGGCGGTATTGAAATTTCGCGGAACTCCCACTCCCAGCATACTGCTGCCATCAATCAGAGCTTGGTAAACGTCATTTTCTGCCTGCAGGGCGTTGCGCTCCCGGGACAGAGATTCCAAGTCTGACCCTGCCCCTACCGGAGTGCCGCCATTGAGGGCTTTGTCGTAGTATTGATTTTCTCTCAGGAGAGCCTCTCTCTGGTTGCGGAGAGTCTCCACATCAGCTTGAGGGGAAGTGGGGTCAAGCGTCAGCAAAATTTCGCCTTTTTTAACAAAGTCTCCATCTTTAACCAGAACCTCGCGCACCACCCCGCCTGTAGGAGGTCTTACCTCTTGGGCGGCGTCTTCCGGTTCCAACTTGCCGACTGCAGGAACGGCTTGATTGATTTTAGCGAAATAGGCCCAAAGCAGGGCAGATGTCGTCACGCCAACAATCAGCCAGACAAAGATTTGCGCCCAGATAGCGGGCGGTTCCAAAATGACTGGCTGGTCGAAAGCTTCTGCCGGTTTGACAGGCCGGTCGAATGGTTGTGCGGATTTCACAGCTGTGACTCCTGTTGCTGATAGAGGCAATAGTAAAGCCCTTTAAGGGCCATTAATTCGTCGTGGGTGCCCTGCTCAACCACAGAACCCTGATCCATCATGATGATCACATCGGCACTTCTCACTGTGGACAGCCGGTGAGTGATGAAAAACACTGTGGTGCCCTTAAAGGTCGCTCCTAAGTTCTCGCTGACAAGTCGCTCCGATTTATAATCGAGGGCGCTGGTCGCTTCATCCAGAATCAGTATTTTAGGCTTTTGCAGGACTGTGCGGGCGATGGCAATCCGCTGGCGCTGCCCCCCGGACAGGGATGAACCCCTCTCTCCCACCAGCGTGTTGTAGCCATTGGGCAGACCCATAACGAAATCGTGGGCGACTGCTACTTTCGCCGCCTCGATAATCTCCTCCGTACTCGCTTCTGGATTGTGCAGGGAAATATTCTCCTGCACTGTGCCATTGAACAGCAGGGTATCTTGCAGCACCATGCCAATCTGGCGGCGGAGCGAATACAGCTCTACTTTACTGATGTCATACCCATCAATTTTAATCCGGCCAGACAGGGGCTCGTACAAACGCTGCAGCAACTTCATCAGGGTACTCTTGCCGGAGCCACTCTGACCGACAATGCCAACAAACGTACCGACAGGAAATTCTAAGTTGACATTGGCCAGTTGCAGCGGCCCGCTCTGAGTAAAGCGGAACGACACCGCCTCAAAGGCGACCGCGCCTTTAACTTCCGGGAGGGGGATGTTCGTGCGGTTGTCTTCGTCTGCTTCTTGGGGTGAGTCGAGAATGTCGCTGAGCCGCTCAATCGACAGAGCAGTTTCTTGGAAGTTCTGCCACAGCTGCACTAAGCGCAGCAGGGGGCTGGTGACATAGCCGGCAATAATCCGGAAAGCGATCAGCTCCCCCAAGGTCATTTCATTCTTTAACACCAGATACGCCCCCGCCCACAGCAGCATCAGTCCGGACAGCTTTTGCAAGAAGCCGCTCACAGAGCTGGCGGTGCTGGAGGTGAGGACTGACTTAAACCCAGCACTGACGTATCGCGCATAGCGGTCGAGCCACTTCCAGCGGGATTGCAGCTCGATGTTCTGCGCCTTGACTGTTTGAATCCCAGAGAGCACTTCTACGAGATAGGATTCTGTATCCGCATAGCGCTCCGCTCTGCGGCGCAGCTGCCCGCGCACGATCGGAGACACCAGCAAGGTGAGGATGGCAAATAGGGGCACCGTCGCCAGAGCCACAAGGGACAGCAGCCAGCTGTAAACAAACATGACGACGATGTAGATCACCGAAAATATGGCATCTAGCACCACAGTCAGGGCTGTGCCGGTGAGGAACTGCCGGATTTTGTCGAGCTCGTTCATCCGTCCCGCCAGTTCCCCCACCCGCCGGTTGTCAAAGTAGGTCAGTGGCAGCCGCAGTAAGTGGTCAATCACCTCTGTCCCCAGACTCAGGTCAATCCGGTTGGTGGTGTCCACAAACAAATAGGTGCGCAAGGAGGTGAGCAGCGCTTCAAACAGGGCCGTTCCCAGCATGAAGGCTCCCAGGACATCGAGAGTTTCGATGCTGCGCTGCACCAGCACTTTATCAATAATCACCTGGGTGATGATCGGGTTAGCCAGCCCGAACAGCTGGACAAAAAATGAAGCGACAAAGACTTGGGTTAAGACTCCGCGATACTTAATGATTGCTGGTATAAACCAGCTGAGGCCGAATTTTTCCTTTGGCTCGCCTCGGGGAGGCTGCAGCAGCAGCACCTGCGCTACTTCCCCCCAAGCTTCGGCAAAATCCCCGGGAGCTTTGCGAATAATGCCCCGCTCCGGCACCGCCATCACGATTTCTCGCTCGCTGATACTGTAGAGGATGGCGAAGCTCTCTTCCCAGGGAACGAGTGCCGGTGCCTTGAGTCTGCCGACAGCTTCAGTTGGGACTTGCACCAGTTGGGCGCGTATGCCCATCATTTCCACCACCGCACCGCAGGTTTGCAGGGAAATCTGCCCTTTGGTTTTCAGCTGGTTGTCCAGGACTTTGCGGATGATGTCCCGGCGAAAGGTTCCGCCCATGTGCTTGCTGAGCATCTCGAAGCAAGCAGTTGGGGCACCTATCTGGCCTTTCCCCCGCACAAAGGGGAATTTCACCGGCGCTGCGTCTATATCTGGGGGCGGTTCGGGAACTCGCGCCGGCGCGTCGATTACTGCCAGCCCCCCACTGCGACCGTTTTACTGGAATTGCGTGACAGCGGGCTGGATCTCACCGGCACTTTCCGCCGCTGGGGCGCTCTGCCCGTTGCCTGTTTCCTCTTGCTTGTTGGCTTCTAATGTGCTGAGCGGCAAACCCAGCAACCGAGCTCCTCTTTTTCCGGGCACGGACAGGGAGCCGGGCTCGTCTAGAAACAGCCTGCTCCCGACCGGCAAATCTCCCAGAGGCCCGCTGCTGTCTAGCCACAGCCAGTTCGTGTCCAATTTGGCAAGCTCCAGTTGGCCGGAGGGCAAATTCACCACTTTGACCTCTGGCAAAACTCGCAAGACTAGCTCTTTGAGATTGGCTGTCCCATCCGCCCGCCGCTGCAGTTCGGCGCTCAACAGTTCAAAGACTTCACTCAAGTCGGCCCGCTCCCGAAAGGCTTGGCCAAAATTAGCTTGCGTGTCCAGGTATTCTAAAAAGTCCGCCGCCGGCAGGGTAATGGCGATTGCTTCTTTAGATGCGATGGCGGTTTCCCCGGGCACGCCCCGCACCAAGCTGGCCCAGCCGAGAATTTCTCCCGGGCCTGCCAGTTTCAAGCTGACCGGCATCTGGGTGCGCTGGTCATAGCCGAGCACTCGCGCCTGTCCCTCATAGATAATTGCCACCATGACCGGCATTTTTTCCCGCTCAAACAGGGGCTGTCCGGTGCGGTAGCGCAGCAGCTGGCATTTGTTTGCCATTGCTTCGAGCTCCCTAACGCCGAGCCGGTCGAACGGAGCTGTTTTCGCCAAAAAATCTTGTATTTCGGTTGGGGAAACAGTTTGGGTCATACGGGAAGTGCTGAACCTGCTAATATAAAGTAGCTCGGCTGCGATGGCAAGTTTAAGTAATTATTTGTTGCTGGCCTTTTAACGCCTTTCCTTTTAACGCCTTTCATATCAGCCAAAGCCGTTTCTAGTTCGGATGCCCCCTTCCGGTATTGCGACGGCGTGGTCAAAGATGGCTCTTGCAAGCAGCCACCCACACGCCCGCATTTTAGCGCTGGTGAGAGCGCCAGAGCGGTTTGAGTAGAATTAATGATAGCTCACAGTTTTCAGGTTGGATTGGCCCGCTCTGCGCCAAGCCCAGGCCCGCGCCTGGGAACGAGAGGGCGCTCAACCGACTTTCTGTTGCTGTCGCGCTCGCTGACTGGACAGTGCCTACCCGCTGTTTCCATCACGCCGAAGTCGAGGAGGCTGACCACAGGGACTGCAGCGTCTTGACTTTCTGGATTTCTTTTTTGATCCAGTCTTCAAACATTTCATCAATCAACTGACGCCGCATCGCTTCATCTAGCCGGGCTGGCATGTATTTTTCCAGCCGGATAATCACCATCCACTCTGCCAGGGATCGCGGGGGCCACAGCTGGCCCGGCTGGCTGACAGAAAGCAGTTTGGCAATGGCTGGGTGCGGCTGAGAAAGAGGCACCGGCCCTAACACACCGCCGGTGCGGGCTTCTGGCCCTTTAGAATACTCCTTGGCCAACTCGGCAAAGGACTGTTCCCCTTCTTGAATGCGAAAGTAAATCTCGTTGGCCAGCCCGAGGTCTTGGGTGCGAATTAGGGAGTACACTACTTGGTCTAAGCTGCCTTTGCGAGTCATGAAGTAGGATTCTACTTTTGACCCCCAAGTGGCTGCTTTGAATTTTTCTAGCAAGACTGGCCGCACAGCCAGTTCCTCCACCAGCTCTGGAGTCATGCCCTGGCTTTTCAGCCACGCCTCCCGCGCTTGGGGGGTTGTCAGCTGCAGCTGCTGCCAAATCCGTTCCACCGCAGCTTGACGCTCCTCGTCGCTGCATGTGAAGTCGGCTATGGCTCCATCAATGATAATGCCCCGCAAAAATTGGGGCATCAGCTGGTATCGACTCAACAGCGCGGGGATTTCGTGTCCTTGGATGACTCTATTGCCTACTTGAAAAAGTTCTGTCATGTTTTTGGATTCACCCATTCGACTCAGGTTTACTCGGTGATCTGCTGCGGCTGACTCTCTTGTGTTTTGATTGCCGGTATTCTTGCGATTTTGGTTTTGGGATTTTAAATTGGGGATTGGCGAGCCACTGGTTAAACCTATGATAAGATATACTTTCAGACTTTGGCCAGTCCGGCAAGAAAGTAGTAATAAAGCGGATATAATCGGATTTTACGGTCAGGGATGCCGGCACTGGCCTGTGGCAGTGCGCAGTTGCCAAGGGATGCCGGTTTGACAAAATAATGTTAGTGCTAGAGCGCAGGTCAAGAAATCTCAGAAACCGGGTTTCTTTTGGCTTGACCTCCGACAAATTGGTCAATCCCGGCAGAGAAACCCGGTTTCTGAACCTCGATTTTAATACTTGACCTGCGCTCATTGAGTGCCGAAGCGCGGATTCAAGGAAGGCAGGCTCTATGCGAATTCTGTTCACCATCGCCCATTTTTTCAACCCCTCTGGTGGCGGACGCCACGCTTCCCAAAGAAAAGACCCACGGCCACGCATCCAAGCTTTGACCGCGTGCGTTACTGCGTTGCACCAATTATTCGGCAAGTCGCAGTGCGTGCTTGACATTGCCCAGCGCCAAGCCTTGCCGGCCAACCAGTCTCAAGCGCACGATATTGATGTTGTCGTGTGCACTACCTCTGACTTTCATCTTCTGTCTCAGGTTCCGCTGCCGCCTCAGTTCTACACTCACCATGCTACCAGCGCAGAGCCAATGCTGTTGGGCTTTGAGTGTCAGGCTGTGCTCGCAGACTGCAAGGGCAAGTATGACTACTACTGCTTTCTAGAAGACGACCTGTTATTACACGATCCGTGGTTTTTTGTCAAGCTAAACTGGTTTACCCAAATAACGGGGGATGGCAACCTGCTGCAGCCAAATCGCTATGAGGTGTCAGCTGCCGGGGCTGTGCGCAAAGTTTATATTGATGGGGACATAGCCCCACGGGCGACAGCCAGATTTCAGAACGTGCAGGATCAACCCGAACTGACCGGCAAGATTATGGGAACGCCGGTGCCTTTCCGCCGCGCTCTCAATCCCCACTCTGGCTGCTATTTTCTCAATGCCAACCAGATGGCCTACTGGGCGCAGCAGCCCTATTTTTTAGACCGGGATACGAGTTTCATTGGCCCGCTGGAAAGTGCGGCCACCCTAGGGGTGATGCGGACGTTCAGGATTTACAAGCCGGCACCCTCTATGGCGGCGTTTCTGGAGATTTCGCACGCCGGCACTGGGTTTCTGGGCCTGATTGGGGGGGAAGTGGGCCTGTCACCGGCCTTGCTGGCGCAGATGGGCGGAGCGAATGGGGGAGATAACAGCTCATTAATCATTTTTTGAAAGTTTCACCTGTGACGCCATCGTTACCAGCCTCAGGCTGTGAATGAGGGCCACACTGTAACGGGTTTGGGAGTGGGGGCTGTCAGGGAGAAAAGAAAGTGTATAGCAGGATTTGAGAGAAGCGGGGCGTGCGGGGGGCCGGCTACAGCTGACAGCAAAAAGCCAGGGAGGGATCGCCCTGGCCTTGTGTTATGTGGCTCTGCATTCAATCAGGGCCGTCCAACATCCCGCTCAACTCAATTAATAAAGTACGATGTCGCTTGTAGCGAGGGAACCGCTAGTAAGGGTGAAGAGTGTCACCGCAGCAGCAGTACCGACGTCGTCAAAGGACAAAGTTTTGGAGCCGATATTGTAAATAACGCTCCCCAGATTGGAAGTCAACGTGATTGTTTGTGCGGTAGTGGTGGTGGTAGTAAAGGAAGTACCAAAGGCAGTTTTCGCCAGGTATATCTTGTCGGTGCCGGTGACAAAATCA
>CAZJNL010000045.1:0-12471 GCA_964546515.1 uncultured Oscillatoria sp. | reverse complement strand
GATTTTAGCACAACTAAAACCCGCCGCCCCAAATTAAACAAACTCTTTAAGTTTGTAGTCATGACTTTAGTCCTCCCCTCCAGAAACCGGGTTTCTTCAAGAAACCCGGTTTCTAAAGCCGAGTCGCACTCCCCCACGCGCTCTCACCCGCCCCCACTGAATCGCACACCCGCCACATTCAAGCGGATGCGGTACACGCTCTTATTCGCCGTAATATAGAGCGTTTTGCCATCCCCATCGCCCCAAGCAAGATTTGTGGGAGTTTCTGGAACTTCAATCAAGACCTGCAAATTTCCTTCCGGCGAGAAAACCCAAACGCCCCCCGCGCCGGTGCTGTAAACATTTCCCCGCACATCAACCTTCATACCGTCTGGCACACCGGCTTTACTGGAATCTTTCTGTTCCGCAAAAATGCGCCCGTTTGCCAAAGAGCCGTCCGCACTCACATCAAAAACCCGAATGTGACCTTTTTCCGAATCGCTCACATAGAGTTTTTTCTCATCCGGCGAAAAAGCCAGTCCGTTCGGGCGCACAAAGTCCTTAACAAGCAGAGTCAGAGTTCCATCCGGTGCCAGCCGGTAGACACCGTAAAACCCCAATTCTTCCTGCTCTTTCTTGATGCCGTAGGGAGGGTCAGTGAAATAGACACTCCCATCTGATTTTACCACAACATCATTCGGACTATTCAGCCGATTTCCCTCGTAGCGCTCAGCTAGCGTCACAATTTTGCCGTCCTTTTCCGTGCGCGACACGCGCCGGTGCTTGTGCTCAGCCGAAATCAAGTGCCCCTCAGCATCTAGCGTATTGCCATTAGCATTTCCAGAAGGCCGGCGAAACACCTCAGTTTTTTGATTTGGCGTCCATTTATAGATAGTATCGGCGGGAATATCGCTGAACAGCAAGAAGCCAGACTGGTGCCAAACCGGCCCCTCTGTAAACTGGAAGCCAGAAGCCACCTGTTCCAGGGGAACGCCTGCATTTTTAATGCCTTGCATACTGCTTTTGTCGTCCGCCTTAATCGCCCCTGCTACCAGTATAGCAAACAGAAGGGTGCCGGCAGAAACCATCAAAGCAATCTTTTTCCTATTCACTGCACTGCTCATCTGCGATGCCCTGTGCTTAATATTCTGCTTTCCTATTGTCAAGGCTATCCGCTTTTGAGGACAGGCGAGACGCCTGTCCTACGTCTTTTAGGCGCAGGCGGCGGCGACGCCCATCCCGATCGGAGGGAACGCCTGTCCTGGTAATTTTAGGTCAATTTGCTCTGGCTGATGCGCTCTATCCAAGCTTGATTGCGGTCAACTGTCAGAATAATGCGCTTGTAAGGCTCATCTTTCAATTCCAGAGTCAAATAATCTTTATCTTTGGTCACATACCAAAACTCCTTGCCTTTTTTGGTATAATAAGTTCCCGCCTTAATCACCCCCGGCAAAAAAGTTCCCGGAGCGCGGATTTCCGCCCAGTCACTTTGGGGTTCTTCGGAGGTGACTCGTTCGATGCGGTCGAGGGGTATCTGAAAAGTTTTATCAAGGGTAAAAGCCAGCAGCTGCTCGAACCATTCCAGCTCGATAAGCAATTGGTTGCCTGCAATACTGAGATTCACTGTTTACCTCCTGAGGTAGGGGTAGGGTGCGTTCCCGATGTTCGATTACTCCTTGGAAGTGAGCATCGATATCGTCACGCACCCTACTGAACTGAAGGGTAGGGTGCGTTCCCGATGTTCGATTACTCCTTGGAAGTGAGCATCGATATCGTCACGCACCCTACTGAACTGAAGGGTAGGGTACGTTCCCGATGTTCGATTACTCCTTGGAAGTGAACATCGATATCGTCACGCACCCTACTCCTGAAGATAACATTTAATTTTTAATTTTTAATTGAGCCAGAGAAGCGATTGCCACCGCCAACTCGGCTGACTCAACCGGCTTGGGCATGTGCATGTGGAAGCCAGCCGCTATTGCCCGCCCGTGTTCCTCTTCCCGAGCGTAGGCTGTCAGCGCCAAAGCGGGAATTTGTCCTCCGAGTTCCATCTCCAAATCCCTAACTTTGCGGATCAGCGTGTAGCCATCCTCCACCGGCATCCCAATATCACTCACCAGAACATCCGGAACTTTTCGCGCCAGCACTTCAATCGCCTCACCGGCACTCCCCACAGCCGTCACTTCAGCCCCGTAATGTTCCAGCACTGCAGCGATCAACTCGCGGATGTCAGGTTCGTCATCCACCACAAGTACCCGCAAGCCGGTGAGGGGCACAGGTATTTCAGCCGATCCAGAGTTCCTGAGAGCCAGAGCTCTCCTGCTTTCTTGAAAGAGAGGCAGACTCACCGTAAAAGTTGCCCCCTGCCCGATACCGGGACTTGACGCGCAGACGCTTCCGCCGTGAAATTCTACCAGACGGCGCACAATCGCCAAACCGAGTCCGAGCCCGCCGTAAGAGCGAGTGCTAGAGCTATCTGCTTGGCGGAAAAGCTCGAAGACATAGGGGAGAAACTCAGGGCTAATACCGCAGCCGGTATCGCTCACCTGGATTTGGGCGCACGAGTCGGCACGGGAGAGGCTAACCTCCACGCGCCCGCCACTGGGCGTGAACTTAATCGCATTAGAAAGCAGATTCCAAACCACTTGCTGCAAACGCTCCCCATCGCCCAAAACCGGCCCTACCGAACAATCAAGCGCCGATATTAGAGAAATAGATTTCGCATCAGCCGCCAGCCGCACTGTCTCCATAGCAGCATTAATCGCAGCCGCCAGATCGGTTGGCCCGGCGTTGGGGAGCATCTTGCCTTTAATAATTTGCGAGATATCCAGGATATTATTAACAAGTTGCGCCTGCAACTGCGCGTTGCGCTCAATCGTTTCCAAACCGCTAGCGATCTTCTTTTCATCAAACTTCTGGTTGCGCAGCAGCCGAACCCAGCCCAGAATTGCGGTAAGGGGCGTGCGCAGTTCGTGAGAGAGAATTGCCAGGAACTCATCTTTCATGCGGTTCGATTCCTCGGCTTGGGCGCGTGCCGCTTGCTCGCGAATCAGCAGGGCGCGTTTTTCCTCAGCTTGCCGCAGTTCAGTAATGTCGCGAATCACAACCAGCGCATATCGGGGCGAACCCTCTTTGTCAAACTCCGGAACCGCGCGAGATTGATAGGTGCGCAGTCCGTCCGCCGTCAAATTTCGATATTCAATCTCTTGTTTTTGGCCGGTTTCAAAGACTTTGCGCAGCGTTTCGTTCCAGAGCCGGCACAACTCTTCTGGCTGGCCCACTTCTTCACTCGTCTTGCCGGTGAACGCTTCCGCCGGCATTCCCGTTAGACGTTCCACCTCTGGATTCACATAAACGTAACGGTATTCCCTGTCCAAACGCATCACTAAATCCGGCGTATTTTCAATCAGCGCTTTAAATTCCTGCTGGCTGCGGTGCAGCGCTTCGGAAGCTTGTACGCGCTCGGTCACGTCCGCCATCGAGCCAATCATTTGCACCGGCTTCCTTTTTTCATCGTGAGCGATAAATCCTCGGTCAATCACCTGCGCGTAAGAATTGTCAGCTCGGCGAAAGCGGTACTCATTTGACCAAATTTCCGCACCGCTGTCAAAAACAGCTTGAATGCCCTTGACGACTCTCTCCCTGTCCTCTGGGTGGATGCGTTCGCACCACCAACTCGCGTCCATTTCTACTTCCTCGGCACCGTAGTCAAACAGTGTCTCGACATTTTCATTCCACACTCTTTTATTGGTGAGCAAATCCCAGTCCCATATCGCCTCATTCGTCGCCCGCGACAGCTGCCGGTAGCGCGTTTCACTGTTGCGCAACGCCTCCAAAGTGCGCGGGAGATCCGTGATATCCTCAACCGCAGCCAGGAAATAATCCACTGAGCCAGATGCGCGGCGAACGCACTGCACGGTGATGCTAGCGCGGATTACCTGGCCATCTTTGCGGACAAACCGCTTCTCCATCGAATAGCCCTCGCTCTCACCCGCCAAAACCCGGTTGAACTGCTCCAAATCGGCTTCCCGATCCTGCGAGTGAGTGATTTCTGGCCAAGTCATTTGCGCCAGCTCCTGACGGGAATAGCCCAACATATCGCACAATTTATCATTGAATTCCAGCCCGCCTAACTCTTGCGAGGTGATAGCGATTCCGATTAGAGGCAGGTTGAAATAGCTGCGCAGAGCGGATTCGCTGCGGCTGTGCTCATCCATTGCCCGCTCTGTTATGTCCCGCTCCTGACTTTGGCGCAAGGATTCCTCATCCTGCAGCGCTTCCATATCGCTGGCAATAAACCGCAGCTTGGCTTCAGAGAGCGCCGCCATTGCCGGCGACACCCACAGCCCCTCCAGCACAAATAGGGCCAGCCCCAAGGAATCTCCCGGACTGTACCCAAAGGAATAAGTTGGAGTCAAAAACAAGTAGTCGCTCACCAGAGCCGCCAGGACAGTGGCCAACGCCCCCGCTTCCCAGCCTCCATACCAGGCGCTCGCCATCACCCCGGCAAAAAACAGTAGAAAAGGGCTTTCTATTTCAATGAAGGGGTCTAGCGCCAGCTTGAGCAGCGATATGAATGTGACCAGCAGTAGAGGAACCGCGTAGCGATGCAGTTGGGAGGGCGTGAGTTTCAGCATATTCTGGACTTTAGTATAATCAGTCGGGAGTGCAGTCGGGCACGGAATTCGGCACGGTCTAGAAATGCGTTTTTTCTCTGGGAAATAGCTTATCAGCTGCTCCCTGCTGCGTTTGTCTACCGTGCGCCTGAGCCCTATCGCCTATTTTTCTCAGCTGCTTCTCAAGAAGCTTGGCGAACCTGCATGTACTGTGGGGTTCTTTTCCCATCAATATACCTGTTTTGACGGGATTTGTGTGTGCGTCTTTAACATTTTTACCCGCCGCCGACTGTAAGCGCCGGCAGCCCGCAGTGGCCTGCAACGCCAATACCCACAGCTGCCCGAGCCTGGGTGCCCGCAAGTAGCGGTGAGCGGGAGCCCCCCTACTGAGCGCCGACTTTGAAAATGGGGTCAGTAAATCGGATCGGGTATCCGCCCTGCCAGCGCCTCTGGGGTTGGGCACAATAGAACTGTTAACACCACCCTCTACCTGTCGGTCAGCTATACCACTTCAACAAGGTAACACCATGATTTCTTCCGAAAATTTTAATAAACCCGACAAGCCAGCTTCTGACGCCCCCATCGCGCCCTCTTACAGCCAAGAAGATGTCCAGCAAATTCTGCATCTGGCCCTGGCGCGTCAAGAGCAAAACGGCGAAATGTCCCGCGCCCAGCTGCTAGAGATTGCAGAAGACTTGGGCATCTCCCCAGACAATCTCCAGGCTGCAGAAAAAGAGTGGAGCGCCCGACAAAGCGAATTCCAGCAGCGCCAGGTGTTTGATACCTACCGGCGCAGCAAATTGAAAGAGAATTTGGTAAAATATTCCATAGTCAACTCTTTTCTAGTCCTCCTCAACCTGGCATCAACTCACAACCTTTCCTGGTCGCTGTACATCTTACTGGCGTGGGGGCTGGGACTTTCGCTCAACGCCTGGAAAACCTATCAAACCTCAGGCGAAGAGTACGAGCAAGCCTTCCAGAGGTGGCGCGTCAAGCAACAGCTGGGGCAATCCTTCACCACCCTAGTAAACAAGTGGCTCAAGCCCCAGTAAAATCGTCTCCGTTTGCATCTAAATTATTAGAAATGAGAGGAAAGTAGAGACGCGACATATCGCGTCTCTACATTATTCATCCGCTCCTACCGGCTTTGATAGAAGAAAAAAACAACAGCACCCCCTCATTACTCTTTCTCCCCCCTCTCTTCTTCCTTGGCGCTCTACCCTTCGGGAAGCCGCTTCGCGTCTATGGCGTCTTGGCGGTTCCCCCTCTCTTCAGACAGCCGGCTCAACTCCTCACTCAGCTTCTCAATCCGCTCATTAAGACTCTCAATCTGACCGTCTTTCTGTTTAAGCCGCCCCTCTTTTTCCAAAATTATCTGATTTTTCTCCACTATCTCCAAAGCGCTAAGCGCCGCATTAATCAGATTCTCAAACCAAGGTAGAGACACATCAACTTCCGCCGCATCTTCACGCCTTTTCCCCAAAAAACCGATTTGTTTTCCCCGCTCAATTGCGAGAACTTCCCCTTCAGGATTCTTAATTCTCAATTCCGGCGCGGACTCGCTGCGGTACAGGGCGCAGGTATAGGGGCGCTTGTCGTAATAAAACTCTGCCTTCAAAAGCGAGGGAGCCTCAACCGGCACCGTCGCTGTGCCGGTGATCGGAAGCCGCACCCCCACCAACTCCAGCTCAATATTTGTATTGCCATTCCAAGTGTTTTCTCGCAGCTGGTAGGCGACATCCACACGCGGCGGCAAAGGAAAGTAATCGCCCCAGCGCCACGCCACCGCCCGCACTGATGCCGGCAGCGCCCCATCCCCGGCATCTTGGGCCAGAGTCAGTTTGATGTGCCCCTTGCCCACCATTCTCTGCTCCAGAACTCGCACACTGGGCGTCCAGAAAATCGGCTCGCGGTTTTCAATGCCGCAAGGCTGAAAAGCGTCAATCTGCCGGTACACAGCGAGATTGATATCACAGAAATTGAGTGGGGCGTCAATTTCCACCAGCGGTTTCAGGTGTGCCGGTTCCAGACAGCGGTGAGCGAACTCGCTGAGGCGGCGGCGAAAGGCATCCAGATTGCCGGCGGGCAGAGAAAATCCGCCGGCGGCGCGGTGCCCGCCATATTTTCCCAGCAAGTGATCGCAGAACTGCAGCGCCTCAAAGACGTGGAATTCGGGGATGCCCCGCGCCGAACCGCGAATGTGGCCCTCGCCCTCAGGAGTGCCAATAAACACCGGCACCCCGTAGCGCTCCACCAGCCGCGAGGCGACAATGCCAATAACGCCGTGGTGCCAGTTGGGCTGAACCGCAACCAAGACGCGCTCTTGCAGCAAGTCTATGTGAGAGTTCTCCACCCAAGCGATCGCTTGCTGTTCAATTTCCTCGCACAGCTGCTGGCGGCGCGAGTTAATCTGTTCGCACTGCATCGCCCGCTCCAGCGCCAGCTCCATGTCATCGGTTGTCAGCAGTTCAATAACAATTTGCGGGTCGCCAATTCGGCCCACAGCGTTTATCCGAGGGCCCAGGCGAAAGCCGATGTCCTCTGGTTTGAGGGTTTTTTTGCCTGCGGGTTGGGAGCCGGGATTGGGGGATTTGGGGATTTCTTGCCCCTTTGCTCCCTGTTCCCTAGCAACGACCTCGGCAACTTGGATGAGCGCTTGGATGCCGGCGAGCTTGGATTGCGGCAGCTGGCGCAGCCCCAGTTTCACCCACCGGCGGTTGACGCCTGTCAGGGGAGCCAAATCGGCAATCGTGCCGAGAGTCATCAGCTCTCGCAGGGGGGAGACGAGTCCTTGCATTTTGTTGAGCTGCTGAGCGAGGGAAATCGCCAGGATGTAGGCGACGCCGACGCCGGCGAGTCCCCGATAGGGGGAGTCCTCCCGAATCAGTTTGGGGTTGAGGATGGCGGAAGCGGGGGGGAGTTGCGGCGGGATGTCGTGGTGATCGGTGACGATGACGCTCATGCCCAGTTCGCGAGCTCTGCGGATCGGTTCGTGAGCGGAAATGCCGTTGTCCACGGTTAAGATTACTTTGACGCCTTCGCTGTGGAGTTCTTCGACAATCCGCAGGTTGATGCCGTAGCCTTCTTTCATGCGGCTGGGGATAGCGTAATCGACGATCGCGCCCAACCTACGCAGCGCCCGCAGCAGCAGGGCGGTGCTGGTCATCCCGTCGGCGTCGTAGTCGCCGCAGATAGCGATTTTTTGCCCGGAAGCGATGGCAGTTTGCAATAATTCCAGACTTTTGGCCAGGTCGGGGAATTCCTGCACCGGCGGGGGCAAAGTTAGGGAGTCGGGGTTTAAGTAGGCTTGCGCCTCTGCCGGTGTGGTGATGCCCCGGTTCAGCAGCACCTGAGCCAGCACCGGCATCAGGCCGGTAGCCGCTGCCAGCTGTTCGGCCAGTTCTGGCTGTGCGGGGAAAATCTGCCACCGCTGGTTGGGCAGCCGGTTCTTGCGATGGGGCTGGGGGCTGATTGCAGGCACGGGTTTGTCTGGTAGGGGGATTCCCATTCTACCCAATCTTGGTGAAAAGCCGGCGGCGGGGAGGGATCGGAAGCTGTCACCTTGATATTTTATTTGATGATTGTCTTTGATTTTAGATCCCCACTAATAGGACTTACGCAGCTAACTGCGGGCGGGTTCGGTTTACCAGGCATTCCTACAGCTTTTGTAGAACGCCGGGGCGTTCGTACAGGTGCCTCTCCCAAGCTTGGACATCTAATTAGACCTGTCGGTATCACTCCTGTCTTGACGAGAAGCAGGATTTGTTGTATAGCGCTGTATCACTGTCGTCGAGCCGTGGCAAAAACCCAGTTTCTTTTGTCCCAGCAACAGTCCACTCTCTTCCCTGCGAAATTGGTTAAAATTTAAGCAAATTTTAGGTTTTCTCGTTTTTCGTCCGGGCGGTGATGGAGGGTGAGGGGCTGCGCAGGAGGTGTTCCGCGACTGTAAATTAATTGAACCTGCTTTCAAAATCCTGTTTGTGGTGAGGGCTGAAGCCCAAACCAGCTCTGGGGGAAGTAGTGCGGCAGAAATTGGATGAACTGTCCCCAAATCTGGGAAGCTGCCAATCTGGCTTAAAACCTTGAAAATTTGTGATAAAAATAAGAAATATAATAAATATTTTTGGGCTGCCATCAGAGCGCATGATCTACCTAACTCAGCTGACCCCCGATTCTACCTTGGGGAACCTTCCCTCTCACGACTTCCAAGTAACTCCGGCAACGCCAGGACAGGTCGGGGCTCAAAAATTTGCTGAAAAATCAGAGCTTCCTGGAGTCATTATTATGAATGGCACCCGGATTGCCGGGATGATTTATCGGCGAAAGTTTAACGAGTGGATAAGCTTGCCTGACCGGAGCGAGGTTTATATGAATCGTCCGATTCAGGTGCTGTTAGATTTTGGGAAAACTCAGCCGTTACAGCTGCCGGAAACTTGCCAAATTGACGAAGCCGCCAGAATCGCTCTGAATCGGTCTGAAGATTTGGTTTACGAGCAGGTGGTGATTGCCTTCAACAGCGGAAGTGCGCGGTTGCTAGACATGCAGGTTCTGCTGCTAGATCAGGGCCAAATTTAAAAGTTTTACAAACAAATGATAAAGCGGCAAAAGAGAGAGGCGCTAGCTGCAAAAAGAAAAATAAAAGGTGAAAATTTACAGGCAATGGCTAGAATTTAACCGGCTGTAGATTCAAAAGCAAAACCAGAAGATCGCCATACAAAAATTGCAACTGGTAAACCAATATCAAGAAATTGCCCAGCTGAATCAGCGATTTATCCAGATTGGCTAACTCCTTTCTATAGAAGGGAGAAAGGCGTTTCAGGCAACCTTTGTCGGCGTCAGTGCCATCTGCCGCAACACGGATCAAATTGTTGATATGGGGAAAGCCTTAGCCAAAGAGCTAGAAAATGTTAATGCGGCTTCTCGACTGATTTCAAGAGTCAGCCAGCAAGTCCGTTACTTGGCGGTACAGGCGGCAGTAGTGGCCAATCGGATTGGTGGGCCATTGAATGAGTTCAGCCATGTGATTACTGAAATTGGCAAATTGGTCAGTCAGACTTTTGAGGCGGGGCGCAAGATGGATCGGCTGGCGAATCGCTTTAAACTGTACGTTCAAGAACTCACCGACTCGGCGCGAGAAGGGGCGACAGTTGCGCGAGGGCTGATTCAAAAAATTGAGCGGGCAGAAGTGGCGATCGCCGAGTTGGAGGAACTGGTTAAACATCAAAACCTTAACAGCGCTTCAGTTTCTCAGGAAGATGTTGAGAGCGCTAACATTCCTGAAGCGCAGTCGCTGATTGAAAAAATCGAACAGGTAGAAGGGGCGCTGACAGATTTGGAGGAAGTGGTTAAACAGCAAGACCTCAGAGGTCTGATTGAGAAAATTGAACAGGTCCTCAGTCGCAGCAAGCAAAAGATACTGCAGTGAATGCCTTGCGCCGCAGCGCCCCCACGAGTGCCGGTGCCCAACGCCGGCACTGGTAATTAACCCTTTGTATTAATTTTAACCCAAGTTGCTACTTACAATTTTAAGCATCCAGATCCCCCCAAACCCCCCGTGAACAAAAATTTAATCTTCCTATCTGCCCAAAGTCGTCAAAGCCAAAAGGACTGCGTTCCCAGGCAGTAGGGACGGGGCACCCACGGAGACCGCCCCGGAACGAGGGATAACCAGGGATAACCGGCTCTCAAGTCACACTTGGGACGGCAATCCACCGGCTTTGCTCTCAAGTGCTTAGGTTGTTAAGAAATAAAACAAGATGGGTGAAATGTGATGCAGCTGCGGTATCATCTGGCCGTGAGGCTGAGCGCGTCAAGGCGGACGATTGCCTTACAAGACTGTTCACATACGCTCGTACAGTGGTGGAGGAAACAGTGGAAATCAGGGGTACGAAATGGAATGATTTGAACGGAGACGGCTTGCGGGATGCCGGCGAGCCCGGTTTGGCAGGGGTGACAGTCTACCTCGACGGGAACAATAACGGGGTGCCCGACACCGGCGAGCTGAGCGCGGTGACGCAGGCAGACGACCCAGCAACGGCGAACGCCAATGAGGCGGGACAGTACCGGCTCACCGGCTTGCCAGCGGGAACCTATACGGTGCGGGAAGTGGTGCCACCAGGCAGCACGCAGGCGTTCCCCACCGGCGGCGCACATACCGTTGTCCTCAGTGCCGGTCAGACTGTCCAGGGGATTGACTTCGGCAACCGGCAAGGCAGTGTCAGTTCAGGGACATTGCTGAACTTTGAAGGGGTTGGAGATTTAAATTACGTCAATAACTTCTACGCCAGTCTAGGCGTGACATTTTCTGAAAATGCGGTAGCGGTGGTGGATTCCGATGCCGGCGGCAGCGGCGATTTTGGCGGCGAGCCAACGCCAAATACGATCGTAGCTTACGCTGAAGGCGATTCAATTACCATGAATTTGAATCAGGCGCAGACAATTGCGTCGGGTCAGATTTCATTTGACTACACCTCTCCCAACCAGACACATGAAGTAAAGATTTACGACGGGTTAAACGGCACGGGGAAGCTTTTGGCATCGGCGACTTTGGGGAGAACTCCCTTTGCGGGCGCTCCAGATCCCAGAGGTCAATTCAGCCCGCTCGTTCCATTCACGATGAATTTTGTCGGGAATGCCAAGTCGGTTGTTCTGGGGAGTCACAAGTACGAAATTGGGTTTGACGACATCCGAATTACCCTAGTGCCGGCTAACATTGCGCCGGTGCTGAAAAACAACACCGGCTTGACGGTGGCTGAGGGAGGCACAGTCACGTTTAGCAACACGGCGCTGCGCGTCACGGATGCTGACAGCACGGCAAATCAGCGCACTTACACTGTGGTGGGAGCTACGGCAAATGGCACCCTGCTGCTGAATGGCACAGCGCTTGCTGCTGGGGGCAAATTCACCCAAGCGGACATCAATTTGGGACGGCTCGCCTACACCCATAATGGCAGTGAGACAGCCGGCGACAGCTTCACTTTTACGGTGTCGGATGGTGCTGGGGGAACGATTGGCAACACCAATTTTGCGATTGCGGTGACGCCGGTGAATGAGTTGCCGGTGCTGGCTGCGAACAGCCCCCTGACGCTCAGCGAAGGTGGGACAGCAGCTATCACGAATACGGCGCTGCGGGTGACGGATGCGGATAACACGCCGGCGCAACTCACTTACATTTTAGCAAGCTTGCCGGCAAATGGCAACCTGTTGTTGAATAACGCGCAGCTTGCGGTTGGGGGAACATTTACTCAGGCTGATATTGACAGCAACCGGCTCACTTATCGGCACAGTGGAAGCGAGACGACAAGCGACAGTTTCTCTTTTACGGTGGCGGATGGCGCTGGGGGAAGTCTCGCGAGCAGCAATTTTGCGATAGCGGTGACGCCGGTGAATGAATTGCCGGTGCTGGCGGTAAACCAAGGGTTGACGGTAAATGAAGGTGCTGCGGCAAATATCAGCAACACTGCGTTGCGGGTGACGGATGCGGATAACACGCCGGCACAGCTGGCGTACACTTTGGGGAGTTTGCCGGCAAATGGCACTCTGCTGCTAAATGGCACAGCTTTAACTGCCGGTGGCACTTTCACTCAGGCTGATATTGACAGCAACCGGCTCACTTATCGGCACAGTGGGAGCGAGACGACTAGCGACAGTTTCGCCTTTACTGTGTCGGATGGCGCGGGGGGAAGTCTCGCGAGCAGCAATTTTGCGATAGCGGTGACGCCGGTGAATGAATTGCCGGTGCTGGCGGTAAATCAAGGTTTGACGGTAAATGAAGGTGCTGCGGCAAATATCAGCAACACGGCGCTGCGAGTCACTGATGTTGATAACGCACCGGCACAGCTGACTTACACTTTGGGGAGTTTGCCGGCAAATGGCA